>JAYUAH010000030.1:0-2672 GCA_043741415.1 Betaproteobacteria bacterium | reverse complement strand
TTGCCACGGTTCTATACATACCTGTCCCGGCCTGGGCCGCCAGCGATGAACAGAAAAAGATGGCCTATGCCTCGGTCGATCAAAACGCACAGGCCATCGCCACGCTGTCGGACAATATTTATTACTTTGCCGAGCTCGGCATGCAGGAGTTCGAAAGCGCGAAGCTGCTGAAAGAAACGCTCGAAGGCGCCGGCTTTAGAGTGCGCCAGGGGGATGCCGGCTTTCCAACCAACATCTGGGCGGAGTGGGGTTCGGGTAAGCCCAAGATCGCCATAGTCACCGAGATTGACGCACTGCCCGAAGGTTCACAGACACCGGGCAGCATCGAACGCAAGCCGATGATTCCCGGCGCGCCCGGTCACATGGAAGGCCACAACACCCACGCTGGCGTGAGTGTGGGCGCGGCCATTGCGCTGAAGCAGGTGATGGAAAAGCATCGCATTCCGGGCACCATCGCGATTTCCTTCGGGCCCGCCGAAGAGCAACTGGTGAGCCGGCCCTTCCTGGTGCGGGCGGGTCTGTTCAAGGACGTCGATGCGGCGCTGCTCATCCATATTGGCGCCAACTTCGGCACCGGCGTCGGGCTGATGAACTACAGCGCGATTAGCGCCGAGTTCACCTTCCGTGGCAAGACCGCGCATGGTGCGCAAAACCCGTGGGACGGACGCGACGCGGTTGATGCGGTGGTGTTGATGGATACCGGTGTCAATGCGCTGCGTGAGCACCTGCGGCCCACCGCGCGTGCGCATCGCACCATCACCATGGGCGGCATCCAGCCTAATATTATTCCCGACCTTGGCAGGATCTGGTGGTTCGTGCGTGATAACACCGGCCCGCGCGCCAAGGAGAATTTCGAGCGCGTGGTGAAGGTGGCCGAAGGCGCGGCGATCATGACCGGCACCAGCATGAGCTACGAGATCAACGCATCAGGCTGGCCGCAACTGTCGAACAAGGCGATCGCCGAGGTGATACAGAAGAATATCGAGACTGTTGGCATGCCGGCGTGGTCGAAAGACGAGGAAGACTTCGCGCGCCGGTTCCAGAAGGCGGTTGGTGTGGCGGAAGTGGGCCTAGCCGCCAAGCCACTGGCCTTTGGCGAGCGCCCTCAGAGTTTTGCCTCGAACGACAATGGCGACGTAACCTGGGTGGTGCCATCGGGCTACTTCCAGTTCCCCGCCAGCGTACCGGGCATCAGTTATCACAACTGGGTGGCGGCGGTGACGCCGACGATGAGCATCTCGCACAAAGGCCAAGTGGCCGGCGCCAAGGTGCTGGCTGCGAGTGTCCTCGATTTATTAACCGATGCGGAGTTGCTCAAGCGCGCACAAGCGCAGTTTCTTCAGGACACCAAGGCCGTGCGCTATGAACCGTTTCTACCCGCCAATGCCGAGCCGCCGCTGGAACTCAACCGCGCGAGCATGGAGAAATACCGTCCGGAGATGAAAAAACACTATCTCAATCGCAAGCCTGAGTTCAAGTAATACCCGACCAGTGTGACAATACCGGTTGCCGCGATGCAGAGAGCAACGCAGGCGAGGACATGCCAGAGCGAGCGATAAGGCCGAAGAAAGTAGAGTGCAGCGCCGGTCGCGGGTACTTCACAGACGCCAAACACCGCCAGAAAAAGCAGGCTGTCGCCGAATGCGAGCATGCCGCTTGACGCTTGGTAATCCGGTCCACTGGTAGCGGCCACATTAATCGTCACGGCGGTGACGGCGATGACAACAGCAACCACATAGCCGCCATGACAATGGAGATCTTCGTTACCGGCCTCATCGCGGAAAAATGATCTGGCATACGTAAAGACAGGTCGGCTAACGTAGACATCGGGCGACGGCATTCTTGAGATGAATTTGATGAAACACGCTGATGTGAATAGCCTACGTCAGCATCGGGCAGCGTGCAAGCAAAAAGCCGTTGGAATTCTGCCATCGGGCGAGGCGCCGCACAAAAAAAGATTTATTCCGGACGCGCTCCGGAATCCCTGATCACCTTCGCCCATTTCGCAGTTTCTTTCGCGACGGCAGTACCGAACTGCTCGGGTGACAGGGTTACCGGCTCTGCACCCAGCGCGGCGAGGCGCTGCCGTGCATCGGCGGTTGCAAAAATTTTCGCACGCGTTTGATTTAGCTTGACTATGACGGGCTTTGCGGTTTGCGTCGGGGCAAATACACCGTACCAGGTCACAAGTTCAAAGCTGGCGATCTCCTGGGCCATTTTCGGTATGCTGGGCATAACCGGTATTCGTTTTTCGCCCGATACCGCAAGTGGTTCGAGCCGGTTTGACTTCACGTACGGCAAGGTTGATGACACACCGGTAAACATGATCTGCACTTGACCACCGACCAGATCGGTCAGCGCGGGACTTACACCCTTGTAGGGCACGTGCATGATGTTGACGCCAGCCATGCTTTTGAATAATTCAGCCGCGAGATGCGCGGTTGATCCACTGCCGGAAGACGCGAAATTAATCGTGCCCGGCTTGACCTTTGCCACTGCTACCAGATCCTTAACTGTGCCTGCGGGCACTGTAGGGTGATCCACCAATGTCATCGGCCCACTCCGCGGCCCGCTTTGCAGCGGCGAGATGCGGATCATCGCCTTCATCACCGCGGCGGCAGTGGTGCGCGACCTCCTCATCCATCTCGGCGAGCCGACAGCGCCACCCCGGA
>JAYUAH010000029.1:0-2674 GCA_043741415.1 Betaproteobacteria bacterium | reverse complement strand
GGACTAGCGCGCACGGCGCCGCGTTCGGCGCCTGCGTAGATGTCCGAAAACGGCGAGTGTGGCCGCCGCCGCTACTGCATAATGCCGCTATGGTTCTTGATCCTCATAGCTGTTACCAAGCCGTTAAAAGTCACGATGCGCGCTTTGACGGGCGGTTTTTCACCGGCGTGACATCGACGCGGATTTATTGCCGGCCGGTGTGCACGGCCAAAGTGCCCAAGCGCGAGAACTGCCGTTTTTTCGCCAGCGCGGCGGCAGCGGAAGGCGCAGGCTTTCGGCCGTGTTTGCGCTGCCGTCCGGAGTTAGCACCCGGTAACGCCAGTGTCGACGCAACGCAGCGTTTGGCGCAAGCCGCCGCGAGTTTGATTGAAGACGGCATCGCCGCGGGCAACGGTCTCGCCCACATCGCGGGGCAACTCAAGGTGTCCGACCGGCATTTGCGCCGCGTGTTCGAAGCACAGTTTGGCGTGGCGCCAATTGCATTTGCGCAGACGCAACGCCTGCTGCTCGCCAAGCGTTTGCTCACCGACACCGCGATGCCCGCCACCGACATTGCTTTTGCCAGCGGGTTTCAGAGCCTGCGCCGTTTCAATGCGCTGTTCAAGCAACGCTATCGTTTGTCACCGTCGCAATTGCGCAAAAATACGCGCAAGAAAATGCCGCGCGGCGCGACGCAGGATGCGTTCACCTTCGAGCTCGCGTATCGTCCGCCGCTGGATTGGTTGCATCTCACCGGTTTTCTCGCCACACGCAGTGTGGCGCTGGTCGAAAGCGTGGTGCAAAATACGTATCGCCGTACGCTGTGCATCATCGATAACGGCGTGCCGCATACGGGCTGGATCGAGGTCAGCTATCACAAAAGCAAAGCCACCAAAGCAGTATTGTCGGTGCGCGTCGCCGCCACGCTCGGCAAAGTGTTGCCGCAGGTGCTGGCACGGGTAAAACGCGTGTTCGATCTGTCGTGTCAGCCGCAGGACATTGTCGCGGTGCTAGGCGCATGGGCGAAACCCAACGCCGGATTACGGCTGCCGGGCGCATTTGATGGTTTTGAGTTGGCGGTGCGTGCCGTGTTGGGGCAACAAATCACGGTGCGCGCCGCGACCACGCTCGCCGGCCGCTTCGCGGCGGCTTTCGGTGAGCCGGTGACAGCGCCGTACCCGGCACTACAACGCGTATTTCCTTCGGCGCAGGCCATTGCCGAGCGCAGCCTCGACGATATCGCGAAGCTCGGCATTATCGCCACGCGTGCGAAGACGATACGCGCACTTGCACAGGCCATTGCCTCTGAGCGATTAACATTGGAGCCGTCGGCCGACGTCGACGAAACGCTCGCGGCACTGCAAGCCATTCCCGGCATCGGTGAGTGGACGGCGCAATACATTGCCATGCGCGCGCTCGCCTGGCCCGATGCGTTTCCGCATACCGATTACGGCGTGATGAAGGCGCTGGGCGAAACCAAGGCCAAGCGCGTATCGGCTACAGCGGAGGCGTGGCGGCCGTGGCGCGCCTACGCCGTGATGCATTTGTGGCATTCTTTGGAGTGAACAACATGGAATATTTTGACTACTACGAGAGCCCGCTTGGGCAAATACTGTTGGTCGGCAACGCTAGCGCGCTGACAGGGCTACATTTCGTCGGCGAAAAATATTATCCCGCAGTCGACCCCGGTTGGCAGCACAACCCGAACTCGAAAATCATCGTGCGCGCGCGCCAACAAATCGCCGAGTACTTCGCCGGCAAACGCAAAGACTTCGACCTCGCGGTCGATCCGGCGGGAACAACGTTTCAGCGCGAGGTGTGGCGCGCGCTGCAAAAAATCCCCTATGGCGTGACCGCGAATTATGGCGCTGTGGCCCAGCGCATCGGCCAGCCCAACGCGTCGCGCGCGGTGGGCGCGGCGAATGGGCGCAACCCGATTTCAATCGTCATCCCCTGCCATCGCGTGATCGGTGCCAACGGCGATCTCACCGGTTATGCCGGTGGCATGGCACGCAAGGAAGCACTGCTGCGGTTGGAAGCCGATGATGGCGGTATTTTTCGGCTCACGGCGACGTCAGCGTCGTGACGACCGACGAAGGATCATCTATGCTGCCACTCACGTCCTTCTTCCGCGAAGCCGGTTCCGGCCCCGGCGTGGTATGCCTGCATGCGAACGCCAGCAGCTCAAGCCAATGGCGTACCCTGATGGAAAGCCTGGCGCCGCGCTTTCATGTGCTGGCCGCTGACGGCTACGGTGCGGGCAAAAGTCCGCCGTGGCCGACGGATCGAACGGTCGCGCTGCGTGACGAAGCGGCGTTGCTTAAACCGGTGTTTGCGCGCGCCGGTGTTCCGTTTGCGCTGGTCGGACATTCCTATGGAGCGGCGGTGGCGCTGATTGCAGCCCTCACGGCACCGCAGCGCACACGCGCGTTGGTGTTGTATGAGCCGACGTTGTTCGCGCTGATCGATGCCGAGTGTGCGCCGCCGAATGATGCCGATGGCATTCGTGATACCGTTGCGCAGGCCGCTGCCGCGCTCGACGCGCACCGCACCAACGACGCGGCCCGCTACTTTATCGATTTCTGGATGGGCGCCAGTGCGTGGGATCGCATGCCGGAACAACGCCAAGGCCCGATCGCCGCGTCCATCGCGAATGTTCGCGGCTGGGCACACGCATTGCTCGGCGAACCGACGC
>JAYUAH010000028.1:0-2682 GCA_043741415.1 Betaproteobacteria bacterium | reverse complement strand
CTACGCCGTTGCTGTATAGGTCCTGCGCCACATCGTGCGCGCTGGTGCCCGTGCCGAGCACCAGCGCCTTTTTGCCGCGCCATTCGGCGCCCGTGGTGAACTCGGTGGTGTGCATCACATCACCCTTAAAATCTTTGATGCCGGGTAGCGCCGGTAGGTGCGGGAACCCCACCAGTCCGTTGGCGAAAATGAGATGTTTGGGATGCGCCGTGCGCTCGCTGCCATCGGTATTGCGAACCACCGCGTTCCATCTTTCCGTGGCGTCATCGTAGGCACCGCTCACCAGCTCCGTGCTGGTCCAAAAATTGATTTCCATCGCCCACGCATAGGCTTCAAACCAATCGGCCACCATGTCCTTGGACAAATACGTCGGCCAGTTTGGCGGAAACGGCATGTACGGCAATTGGTTGAAATCCGTCGGGTTGTGCAGTGCTAACGAGTGATACCGCGTGCGCCAGCAGTCGCCCACACGCGGTAGTTTGTCGATGACCAGCGTATCCACACCGAGGTGCCCGAGCGTGGCCGCCACCGTCAGCCCGGCCTGGCCGCCGCCGACGACGAGCACGGTGGGCTCGCGGTCGGTGTAGCGCTGGCTGGCGATGCGCAGGTCTTTCCAGTTGGTGCCGCCGAAGTTGCGTGAATAGGCCTCGCCGGTCGGCCGCCGCTTGCCGATTTTTTCTTCATGGCCTTTCAACTCATGCAGGTTGGTCATAAGTTGAAAGGCCTTCGACGGCTCATTCGCCAACAGCCTCACTACACCAAAACCGCGTCCGATCTCCGTCTCGTACTGGAACACACCTTCAATCAGATCAAGCCCGGTTCGCTTGACGCGACGCGGCGGTGTGCGGTCTTCGGCGACGGCAAAGCTGCGTGCTTTGACCGTCGCCTGCTTCGCCACCATCAAGGCAGCAATGGATTCGGCACCTTGGCACGGTGTGATAGTCCAGGTAAAGGCGTAGAGATCGCGCCAATGACCGTCTGGCATAAACAACGCTGCGACCGATGCGGGGCTTGCACTGTGCAAGGCCACATTGAATTTATCGAGCCACTGCCCGATCAGCGCCTTCTCGGACTGGGCGGCGGGTTGCTCTAAAACCGTTTGATTGGCGACATTCATTGCTTACTCCTTATGCTTTGCTCAATTGGCTTTCGCGCCCGAATCCTTAACCGCCTGCTGCCACTTGCGAATTTCTTTAGCGACGAAGGCGCGCGCCGCCTTGTCGGTCAAAAATTCCGGATCGAAGCCATTGTCCACCAAGCGCGTTTGAAAATCCTGCGCGGCCATGACTTTGCCCAACGCCGACGACAATTTCGCCTGCACCGGCGCCGGCAGGCCGCCCGGCGCGATAATGAAACGAAACGCTTCGGGGTTCACGCTCGGATAACCGGCGGCGGCGAAGGTCGGCACGTGCTGCAGGTTGGCCGGCGATTTTTTGCCGGTAATCGCAAGCGGTATAAGCGTGCCGGCTTGCATCTGCGACGTGACCGCGCCCGGCACCACGATGGTGAGATCGCAGTGCCCGCCGATAACATCGAGTATGGACGCACCCGCGCCCTTGTACGGTATATGCAGAATGTCGATTTTCGCGGCGGTCTTCAGCATCTCAAGCGTGAGGTGGCTCGACGAGCCCACGCCGGCGGAACCCCATGTGATTTTGCCGGGCGTTTTTTTTGCCGCAGCGATGAGTTCCTGCAAGGTACGCAGCTTGAGACCGGGATACATCACCAACAGCGACGGAGAAGTCGCGATGATCGCGACAAAAGTAAAATCGCGCTCCGCATCATACGGCAGTTTGTCCATCAGCGTCGGGTTGATCGCAAACGCGGTATCCGCCATCGCCAGCGTGTAACCGTCAGGCAGCGCCTTGGCGAGTATTTGCGTGCCGAGCACGCTGCCGGCGCCGCCACGATTGTCGACGACGATTTGCTGCCCCAGCGCTTCGCTTAGGCGTGCGGACACGAACCGCGCGAGCAGGTCGGTGCCGCCACCCGCTACAAACGGCACGATCAAGCGTATCGGGCGGGTGGGATAGGCGGCTGCGGCGGCACTTGCCTCGTGCGCTTGCAATAGCAGCAACGCGGTCGCTGCGAAAAATTTGAATATGCCGAAATTGCGCTTCATGGTGTGTTCACTTGCATGACGACGTTCTATCCCGATGCCGTTTGGTTAATCCGATCAAACCAAAATTCCGTTCGGGCTGAGCTTGTCAAAGCCTCGTGCCCGCACCACCGCCCTTCGACAGGCTCTGGGCGAACAGTTTTACCCGTACTTCGTCAGCAGTTCACGATTGATCTCGATGCCCAACCCCGGGCCTTGCGGTATGGCAACGATGCCGTCTTTGTGGCGTATCGGCTCCAGCGCCAGTTCGGTGCGCAGCGCGTTTTCACTCATGTCGTATTCCAGCATCGTGGGAAACGGCTCCAGCGCGCGCGGCGAATCCGGCAAGGTCGCGAGCAAATGCAGCGTCGCGGCGAGCCGGATCGCGGTGCCGAACATATGCGGTATCACGCGCACATGATTCGCACTCGCCATCGCGGCAATTTTTCGGTACTCGGTAATACCGCCGCACACGCACACATCCGGCTGAATGATATCCAGCGCACGCTCCTGAATCATGCGGCGGAACGCCCAGCGGCCGCGCAGTTGTTCCGCGCCGGAAATGCGCAGGTTCAGCGCACGCC
>JAYUAH010000027.1:0-6350 GCA_043741415.1 Betaproteobacteria bacterium | reverse complement strand
CGCGCTGCAAGCGCTCGCGCAGGGCGGCGACGGAGTGAATGATGTCCATTTTGTGTGAGGCGTGAACCGTGAAGAGTAAAATGTGAAACGTAGCCTACCGCCGCGTTTCACGTTTCACCCTTCACGCTAAAACGAATGTTCAGGTCCGGGAAAACTCTTGGCTTTGACTTCTTTAACGTAACGCTCAACCGCCGCTTGTATCGAGCCCGCGCCTTGCATAAAGTTTTTCACGAACTTGGCTTTCTTGCCGGGGAATACGTCGAGCATGTCATGCAGCACCAGCACCTGCCCCGAGCAATCGACGCCGGCGCCGATGCCGATGGTGGGTATGGTCAGCGCCGCAGTCACTTCACGCGCCAGCGCCGACGGAATGGCCTCGAGCACCACCATGGCGGCACCCGCTTCTTCTATAAGTTTTGCATCTTCGAGCAGGCGCTCGGCGTCGCTTTTTTGGCGGCCCTGCACTTTATAACCGCCGAGTTGATGCACCGACTGTGGTGTGAGGCCAAGATGCCCGCACACCGGCACGCCGCGCTGCACCAGATAGGCTATGGTTTCCGCCATCGGCGCACCGCCTTCGAGCTTGACCATTTGCGCACCCGCCGCCATGATTTCAGCGGCATTGCGAAAGGTTTCGGCGGGGCTCAACTGAAACGTACCAAACGGCATGTCGCCGATGATGAACGCGCGTTTTGCACCGCGAGCGACACACGCGGTGTGATAAACAATATCGCGCAGCGTCACCGGCAATGTCGTTTCATGCCCCTGCAACACATTGCCCAGCGAATCACCGATGAGCAGCGTTTCCACGCCGGCGCTTTCCAGCAACGCGGCAAAACTCGCGTCGTAGCACGTCAGCATGGTGATCTTGTCGCCATCCTGCGTCATTTTGTGTAGCGTAGACAGAGTGATGCGCATGTAAATTACTCTTTAAAAACAAATACTTACGATAATTCTCGGATTCAGCGTCCGGAGCTGAAAAATTCGCGCGGGCCACGCATGGCGGCAATGCGCTGCAACAATAAATCAAAATCGCCGGTGGAATCAACAAAGTTTAAATTATCCGAATTGACGATCAGCAGCGGCGCCGCGTCGTACTGATGAAAATAGCGCGTGTAGGTTTCGGAAAGCCGCGCCAGATAGTCATCGCTGATCGCGCGCTCGTAACTTGCGGCGCGCTTTTGCACGCGCTCAATCAGCGTTTGTGACGTGGCCTGCAAATAGATCACCAGATCGGGCACCGGCAACTGCAAACTCAGGTGGTCGTAAATTTGCCGATAGAGTTTGTGCTCGTCATCACGCAGGGTGAGTTGGGCGAACAGCGGATCTTTCTCGAACATGAAATCGGCGAACACCACTTTGCGAAACAAATCGGCTTGCGCCAGATCGCGCACCTGGTTCGCGCGCTGGAACAAAAAAAATAATTGCGCCGGCAACGCGTTGCGCTGCGGATCGCGATAAAAACCATCGAGAAACGGATTCGCACCGGGGTCTTCGAGCAGCGTCGTGCCGCCGCAACGTTCCGCCAGCAAGCGCGTGAGACTGGTTTTGCCCGCGCCGATGGGGCCTTCCACCACCACATAGCGCAGCCGCTCCGGCAGTTTCATGCGGCGGCTTCCTGCAAACGCTGCACGCTACTGGCATCGATGCCAACGAGCAAATCACGCACGCGCCCGCGGCCCGGCACCACGGCATTCGGCGCAATCTGTGCCAGCGGCACCATCACGAAAGCGCGCTCGTGCATGCGCGGATGCGGCACGGTCAAACCAGCCTCGTTGATCACCTGTTCGCCGTACAGTGCAATATCGAGATCGAGCGTGCGCGGCGCATTGGGAAACTTGCGCACGCGGCCGTGCGTGCGCTCGATGGTGAGCAGGGCATCGAGCAAAGCGCGGGGACTCATTGCGGTGCGTATCTCCGCCACCGCGTTCACAAAATCCGGTTGATCGGCGTAGCCCACCGGCGCACTGCGATACAACGACGAGCGCGCGACGAGCTGTGTTTCAGGCAAGCCCGCGAGTGCGGTGAACGCGGCTTGCAACTGGCGCTGCGGGTCTTTGAGATTACTGCCAAGCGCGACGTAAGCCGTCTGCGGGGTAACGCTCACGCCGCGGGCGCCTCGGGTTCCGCCGCAGCATCGGCCGACTTGGGCTTGCGGCGACGACGGCGTTTTTTGGGCCCGCTGTCGGGCATCAGCATGCGCTCGCGTTCGGCATCGGTGGCATCCTGAAAGAGCGTCCACCACTCGCCAATTTCCATCTCGATCTCGCCACTCTCGCACCGCAGCAGCAAGAAATCGTAGCCGGCGCGAAAGCGCGGCAACTCCATCAAGCGGTGCGGACGCCGCCCCGAGCGCTGCTCGAAGCGCGGCTGCATCGCCCAGATTTCTTTCATGTCGCCGCCGAAGCGGCGCGGGATCGCCAGCTTCTCCGCCTGCATTTGCATCACCTGATCCATCGCCTTGAACAAGGCCGGAATGGCCGGCATGCCGCCCGCTTGTATCGATTTCCACGCGGCCAGCACTTCATGCCACAACAAGGTCGCGAACAAAAACGCGGGCGACACGCCTTTCTCGCCGCGGATGCGCACATCCGTGTTGCGCAACGCCAGCATCACAAAGCGTTCGCCCAGCGGCTGTTCGAGGATCACGTCGAGCAGCGGCAACAAGCCGTGATGCAAACCATCTTTGCGCAGCCGCTTCACGGTTTCAACCGCGTGCCCCGAGAGCAGCAGCTTTAGCATTTCGTCAAACAATCGCGCCGGCGGCACATTGGCCAACAGCTCGGCGAGCTCGCGTATCGGTTTGCGGGTGGCCGGATCGATTTCGAAATCGAGTGCGGCGGCAAAACGCACGGCACGCAGCATGCGCACCGGGTCTTCGCGGTAGCGCTGCGCCGGATCACCGATCATGCGCAGGCGCTTGTCACGCAGGTCGGCCACACCGCCGTGGTAGTCGTGCACTTCCTGCGTGGCGGGGTCATAGAACAGCGCATTGATGGTGAGATCGCGGCGCGTGGCATCCTGTTGCTGATTGCCGAAAACGTTGTCGCGCGTGATGCGGCCGTGTTCGTCGGTCTTGCCTTTTTCGCCGGTAGAACCGGCGTCCGGCGTGTCATGCCCGGCGCGAAAGGTGGACACTTCAACCGTCTCGCGCCCGCACATCACGTGCACAATCTGAAAGCGCCGCCCGATAATGCGCGAGCGGCGAAACAGCGCACGCACTTGGTCCGGCGTGGCGCTGGTGGCCACATCAAAATCCTTGGGCGCGCGTTTGAGCAGCGCATCACGCACCGCACCGCCAACCACGTAAGCGGCGAAGCCTTTGGCTTGCAGGGTATCGGTGACACTCAGCGCGCAGGCGCTGATTTGCTCGCGCGCCACGCCATGGTCCTTGAACGCAATCACACGCGGACGCGACGCACTGCGCGCCCCGAACATTTTTCCGGAAAGCACCCGGCCGATGAATTTTTTGATCATGAGGGGCGGATTATATCGCGGGCACAAAGCCCGCCCCGGATTTATCGCCGGCCGGTTGCAGGCTGCAATCGAACAAGGCTTCCAGGTTGGCTTGTGTCAGCACGTCACTCGCCAAGCCAGTGCGCGCACTGCCCGCGCCATCGAGCAGCAGCGCGTGCGTGCATACGCGCGCGGGCCACAACACATCGTGCAGCACCAGCACGATGCCCCGGCGCCGCGCAGGTTCACCGCGCGCCAGTGCCGCAAGCAAGTTGAGCAATTGAATCTGGTAGCGCAAATCGAGATGCTGCAAGGGCTCGTCGAGCAACAGATACTGCGGCGCCTGCGCCAGCAGTTGCGCCACGCGCACACGCTGGCGCTCGCCGCCCGAGAGCGTGGCGTAGCGCCGCTGCGCAAATGACGCCAGCCCGAGCTGATCCAACGCAGACTGAGCCATTGATTCATCATCGGGCTGCCACGCCAGCCACGACGAGGCGTGGGGGAACCGCCCCAGCAAAACATATTCCTGCACCGTGCCCCAGAATTCGCTGTCTTCATGTTGATGCAGCGCGCCCACCGCACGTGCGCGGGTGATAGTCTTCACGGCGGCGATGGGTTCACCGTCAAGCGTTACGCTGCCGCGCGCGGGCGCGGCCAGCCCCGACAGCGCGTTGAGCAACGTGGTTTTGCCGCTGCCGTTGGGACCCAGCACGCCCCACACTTCGCCCGGCTGCACCGCGAATTCGAGATCGCGGCACAAGGTGCGTCCCGCCACGTCGATGGTGACGGTGTGACATGCGAGCGTCATGCGCGCCTCGTCAACAGAAACAACATGCACGGCACGCCGATCAAGGCGGTAAATATACCCACCGGCAGTTGCTGCGGCGCCCACAGCGTGCGCGCGCAGGTATCCGCCAGTGTGAGAAAGCTGCCGCCGGCGAGCACCGCCACCGGCAGTAATAGTCGATGCCGCGTGACACCCATCAAGCGCACGGCATGCGGCATCATCAAGCCGACAAAACCGATAGCGCCGCCGAGCATTACTGCCGCCACCGTCGCCAGCGCCGCGCCAAAAAACACCATCAGTTGCAGCGGCACCACACTCACCCCCAGCGAGCGCGCCTTGGCATCACCCAAAGCCAGTATATCGAGGCGCACTGCCAGCGCGATCGCACCCATCGTCAGCACCAGCAGCAGCACGCACGCCACCAGCGGATTTTCCGCATACGACAAATCGCCCATCAACCAGAACAGCATGCCCTTCACTTGCGCGCTGGGCGCGGTCACGAGTATCAAACTGGTCAACGCGGCAAACCCCGCCGACAGCACCACACCCGACAACAGCAGGCGGTAGATATTCCATTGCCCGCCGCGAAAGGTGACGCCAAACACGATGGCGATTGCCGCAATAGCGCCGGTGAGTGCTGCCGCATTGACCATGGCGAGGCCCGCACCGAGTGTGATCGCGCCCAGCGCACCCAGCGACGCGCCGCCCGACACGCCAAGGATGTACGAATCCGCGAGCGCATTGCGCAGCAGCGCTTGCAACAACACGCCGGCCAGCGCCAGCAATCCGCCGCAGGCAAACGCGGCCAGTGCGCGCGGCACACGCAACTGCCACACGATGTCGTGAGCGACGCCGGCGGATGCATCGAATAGACCATTCAGCACAGCGCCCAAACTCAGTGGCACAGATCCCCAGGCGAGTGCCACAAACAAACTCAACGCCGCAATGCCGGCGCCTGCCGCGAGAACGGCGGTTGCGCGCATCAATGCCTCATGCGTTAAGCGACATCACCGGCCACCCGTGCGCTTCGGCATGCGCACGTAGCGTGGCGTCGGGATCCACCGCGACCGGATGACTCACCAAAGCGAGCAGCGGCAAATCATTGAGTGAATCGCTGTAGAACCAGATTTTTTTGTACGAGCGCAAGGTCTCGCCGCGCGCCGCCAGCCATGCTTCGAGCCGCTTGGGCTTGCCTTCTTTAAAACACGGCAGTCCGGTGACAGCGCCGGTGAATTCGCCGTTGTGGTGCTCGGGCTCAGTGGCGATCAAGTGCTCAACACCGAACTCGAGCACAATCGGCGCGGTGACAAAACTATTGGTCGCCGTGATCACCACGCGCACGTCACCTTTGTGTTTGTCCACCAGCGCACGCGCGGAGGCGCGCAGCATCGGCTGGATTTTTTGCTTCATGTATTCGGCATGCCATAGATCGAGCACGGTGCGCGGATGACGCGACAGCGGTTTCAACTGAAAATCGAGAAACGCGTGAATGTCGAGTGTGCCCGCTTTGTACTGATCGTAGAACGCCTGGTTTTGCGCTTCATACACTTCGCGATCGAGCACGCCTTGCTCGATTAAAAACTGCGCCCACTCAAAATCGGAGTCGCCGGCGAGCAACGTGTTATCCAGGTCAAAAAGCGCGAGATTCATATAAGTATTTGATTTTATTGAATTTTTTTAATATTCACCATTTCGCGCGCCAAGGGCACCGTGACCGCGCGTTTGCTCTCGCGCGAATGCCGATCCAGCGCGTCCAACGTAGCGAACAGTGCGCCCATGTCGCGCGGCGCGTGCGTCAGCAGATACGCGATCACTTCGTGCGGCAGCGTGAAGCCGCGCGCCTGGGCGTGTTGCGCCAGCGCCTGTGCTTTTTCGGGATCGCTCAATGCATGCACCTGCACCACCAGCCCCCACCCCAGGCGCGTCATCAAGTCGGCGCGTAGTTTAAGTTGCACCGGCGGTACTTTGCCGCTCGCAATCAAGCCGCCGCCTTGTTCACGCAAGGTGTTGTAGCGATTGAACAGGGCAATTTGCGCGTCGCTGCCGAGGTGATCAACATCATCGGCGACCAGTAACGGCGCGGCATCGTTGAAATCGCTGGCTGCCG
>JAYUAH010000026.1:0-6363 GCA_043741415.1 Betaproteobacteria bacterium | reverse complement strand
AGGGCGCCCACCCGGTCAACAGCCACGCCCACGGGACGGCCCTGCGCGTCGCCGCCGGCATTGAGAAAGCCGCTGAGCACGTCTTCAGGCAGCCCTGCCGGGCGGCCATTGGCGAACGGCACAAAAATTACTTTGTAGCCGCTCGGTGGATTGCGGTTCCAGGAGCCGTGCTGGCCGATGAAGGCGCCACCGGCATACTGTTTGGGCAGCAAAGTGCCCTCGTAGAACGCCAACCCAAGCGATGCCGTATGGGCGCCGAGTGCATAGTCGGGCGCACGAGCGGATGCCACCAGGTCCGCACGCGGCGGTTGCACGCGCTGATCAACATGCTGGCCGTAATAACTGTAGGGCCAGCCATAAAAAGCGCCATCCTGTACCTCCGTCATGTAGTCGGGCACCAGGTCGCTGCCGATTTCGTCGCGTTCATTGGCCGCGGTCCACAGCGCGCCGCTGTGCGGCTGCCAGGCGAGACCGTTGGGGTTGCGTATGCCCGAGGCAAATACGCGCGAGCGTTTCGTTGCCGGGTCAACCTCGAGTATGGCGGCGCGGTTCAACTCGTTGCTCATGCCGTTTTCCGCCACATTGCTATTCGATCCCACGGTGACATACAGGCGCTTGCCATCGCGGCTGGCGATGACATTCTTGGTCCATTGATGGTTGATGGTGCCGGCCGGCAGATCGATCACTTTAGTGCCGGGCGCGGTGATCTGTGTTTCGCCGCCGGCGTATGGGAAGCTCACCAGCGCATCGGTATTCGCCACATACAGCGTGCGGCCGACCAGCGCCATGCCGAAGGGCGAATTCAAACCTTGCAGAAAAACGCTGCGCGTTTCCGCAATGCCGTCGCCGTCGGTGTCGCGCAGCAGCGTAATGCGATTGGCACTGGGGGTGCCGGCGCCGGCGCGTTTCATAAACACCTTCATCAGCCAGCCTTTGACGCCTTTACCGTCATCGGGTTTGGGCGGCGCATTGGTCTCGGCCGCCAGCACATCGCCATTGGACAGCACGTAAAGCCAGCGCGGATGATCGAGGCCGCTGGCGTAGGCGGCCACCGCAAGGCCTGATGCGGCCACGGGTGTTGCACCCGCCTGCCAGCCCACGACCGAGGCGATTTTGACCGTCGGCAGCAGCGTGTGATGCGGCAACGGCAGCGTGGGGTGCGCGCCGAAACCGGCATCCGCCGGCAGGGTTGCCATGTCGCCGCAGCCGCTAATGCCCAGCATTAAAGCGCCACCGAGTGTGGAGAAAGCAATGGATTTACGCATGGTCAAGACGTTATCGGGTTGCGTGCTTTTGCTCTGTACGGCGACACACATACGATAGCGATTTACCCCGGAACGCCGGCGCTTTTTTTGAGGCGCATTCGTGTTGTGTGCTGTAGCGTACAGAGAAAGCAGTTCAAGTAGCCTAAGTTCTCTCCATTTCCCGCCGCCGGACCCTAAGCCCCTACGTTTCCACGTCCGTTCATTTAAATCATGCTCAGGAGAAATTGCCTATGAAAATCCGCATTCATCCGTTGCTACTCGGTATGGCGCTTGCCGGGAGCTTGCCGGTTCTTTTAGCAGGCTGTGATCGCGACAAAGGCGTTCCGCCTACTGCTTCCACGGCGCCACCGACCACCGTCGGCACCCAGATCGACGACACCGTGGTGTCGACCAAAGTAACCGCCGCTATGCTCGGCGACTCGGGCGTCAAGGGCACCGACATCAAAGTCGAGACGCGCAAAGGCATCGTTCAATTGAGCGGCTTTGTCGACACGCCGGCGCAAGCGAGTCGTGCGGTTGAGCTTGCGCGCGCCGTCGAGGGTACCAAAGGTGTGGAGAACGGGATGACCGTTCGAGACGGCAAGGCAACGGTGGGCAACAAAGTAGACGACAGCATTGTGACCACCAAAGTGAAGGCGGCGTTGCTCGCCGATGCCGGCGTCAAGAGCTTCGACATTGCTGCCGTGACCAGCAAGGGTGTCGTGCAGTTGAGCGGCTTTGTCGACAATCAGGCGCAGATTGATCGCGCGCTGGAAATTACGCGTGCGGTTGAAGGCGTGCAGAGCGTGGTGAGTGAAATGAGTATCAAGAAGTAAGAGCAGCACTGAAGCAGTGGATGCCGCTCATGGTTCGATGCTTCGATAAGCTCAGCACCACAAACAGAATCAAAGATTTGCCGTTCGTCCTGAGCCCGTCGAAGGACATTTATGTTATGACGGGCTTCGACAAGCTCAGCCCGAACTGCACCATAACAGACGGCCGCTACACGGATTTATAAAGCGCCAGCGCCTCGTGCCGTGCCACGTCGTGGTCGACGATGCGCGCCGGATAGTCTTTGCCGATCACGCAGCCGGCGAGTTTCTGTTCCAGCGGCGGCCACGTCCACGGCGCGTGTATGAATTTGTCGGGTAGTGCTGCGAGTTCGGGCACGTAGCGGCGTATAAACTTGCCCCGCGGATCGAAGCGCTGCGATTGCGACACCGGATTGAAAATCCGAAAGTAGGGTTGCGCATCACAACCGGTTGACGCCGCCCATTGCCAGCCGCCGTTGTTCGCCGCCAGATCAAAATCGTTCAAATGCTCGGCGAAATATTTTTCGCCCCAGCGCCAGTCGATCAGCAAGTCTTTGGTGAGAAACGACGCGACGATCATGCGCAACCGGTTGTGCATGAAGCCGGTTTGATTGAGTTGGCGCATCGCGGCGTCAATCAGCGGATAGCCGGTGCGCGCCTCGCACCAGGCGTTAAACTGTAAGTATTTGTTTTCAAACAATAATTTGTCATACTTGGGTTTGAAGGCCGATGTGCTCACGTACGGAAAGTGATGCACAATTTGAAAATAAAAATCGCGCCAGATCAGTTCGCTTAACCACGTGTCGGCGCCGGCGGAGCGGTGTTCCGCGGCGAGACGCGCGAGGCGCCGTATCGACACGGTGCCGAAGCGGTTGTGCACCGACAAATACGACACGCCGCGCAGCGCCGGAAAATCACGCGCTTGGTGATAGTGATCCATGCGTTGCAGAAAATCGTCCAGTGCTTCGAGCGCACCGTTCGCGCCGGGCTTGATACCCAGGGCGGTGAGATTGGTAACTTCAAAACCCAACTCGGCCAACGCCGGCACAGTGGATAGCGTTGTGGGTCGCGCCAGCTGCGCGCCGTATTTTTCAGTGGGATAGGACTGCAGATAAAACGCATCGAGTTTTTTCAGCACCGCGTTTTTGTAGGGCGTGAATACGGTGAACGGCGTGCCCGCCTGCGTCAGAACTTCATCTTTCGCAAAAATAACCTGATCCTTGAACGCGTGAAATGCAATGCCCGCCGCTTTGAGACTGAGCGCAACGGCGCGGTCACGTTTAACGGCATCCGGCTCATAATCTTCGTTGGTGAACAGGGCGGCGACTTTGAGCGTTTGCGCCAGTGGCGGCAGCACGTCCTCGGCACGGCCGTAGTGAACGATCAGCTCCCCGCCGGCGTCCCGCAGCGACTGCTGCAATTCGACAATACTGGCGTGGATGAAGTCAACGCGGCGGTCCGCCTTGTGGGGCAGCGCATCGAGTATGTCGCGATCGAACACAAAAACACAGTACACTTGCCGCGCCGATTTCAGCGCGTGGTAGAGCCCGGCGTTGTCATTGAGCCGCAAGTCGCGGCGAAACCAGAACAAGGCCTGATCTACGGCTGGGATCGCAGGCACGAGAATATTACGCATTGAATTTTGCAAAGTGTAACAGTTCCCGCTTGATTAGGTATGGTGCGGCCTATGTACGATAACAGACAGACAAGCCTGTGCAAGGCCATTAATGTGCGTATTTGCGTCGGCCTACTGCAATTTATCCGTGTTTCGAAGTCGGTTCTTGATGGCTGGCTCGATCAACACGGCCTTTCTTACCGGCTGTTGCACGCTTTTTTATGGAAATCGGTCATGTTCGAAACAGGCATCATGCTTCCCTACACTCGCCGGCAGCAGCGCACAGGCGGAAGGTAACTTTACCTTGAAATCCAGCAACAAATTTATTGCTTTAGTGGTGGCGGTGTTTTTGCTGATCATTGTATTGGCGTTGGCATCGGTGCAGATTTTCAGACAGATCGAGACCACGGCCGAGGCGCGTAAGCAAGCGACCGACGTGATGATACGCACGACCGCATTGCTGGGTGATCTGGTCGACGCCGAGACCGGTCAGCGCGGCTATATGGTGACCGGTGATGAGGCTTTTCTGCAGCCGTATTTGGCGGTGCGCGATGTGATCCACGAGCGGCTGAACGCCTTACGGGCGTTAGTCCCTGCCGGCGCTGCTCAAAACCATTTGAATGCCGTGGCGCCCTTGATGGAAGCCAAATTGGCGCACATATTGCGCTCCATTGAGTCGCGCCGCGGCAATAATGTGAGTGCCGTGATTGCGGATTCAACCATCGGCAAAGGCAAGCAGTTGATGGATTCGATCCGGGTCGAATTGGGAAGCGTTGTCGAGTCCGAGCAAGCGTTGGTGGCGCAGTACGAAATAGAAATCCAATCGGGCATGCGCCACTTGTTTGCGCTGATCATTAGCGCCTGCCTGTTTACGCTCTTGCTCGCCGTTTTCTTTGCCTATTTGATTTATCGGGAATCGCAGCAGCAGAGCAAGAATCTACTGCATCGCGAAACCGAACAGTTGCTGGCCAATCAGTTGGAGACCAACATAACGTTGCAGCAGACCAACTTCAATTTGCACGTCAGCGAGCAAAAGCTTGCGATTACGCTTAACTCCATTGATGATGCGGTGATCGCCACCGATGTCGAAGGGCGTGTGACGCTGATGAATCCGCTGGCCGAGCGGCTCATCGGGTGGACGCAGGCCGAAGCCTTCAATCGCCCGGTGGATGAGATTTTTCACATCATCCACGCGAAGACCCGTGAACCCTATCCTGTCCCGGTGAAGGAAACGTTGAAGTACGGCACCACGCGGGGTCTGGCCAATCATACCAAAGTCATTGCACGCGATGGCAGCGAGTGCGACATCGCCGACAGTTGCGCGCCGATTCGCGATCGTGGTGGTCAGGTGGTCGGCGCCGTGCTGGTGTTCCGCGATGTCACGGAGCGCATACGCCTGGATAAAATTCTTAACGATAAGAACACAGAACTGGAAGCCGCCCGTGCAGCGGCGGATAAAGCCAATCTGGCGAAATCAGAATTCCTCTCCAGTATGAGTCATGAGTTGCGCACGCCCCTTAGCGCCATCCTGGGTTTTGCCCAGCTCATTGAGACGGGTGTGCCGTTGCCCACCCCATTGCAGAAGCGCAGTGTCGAGCAGATACTCAAAGCGGGATGGTACTTGCTGGATCTGATCAATGAAATTCTCGATCTGGCGCTGATCGAATCCGGCAAGCTGTCGCTGTCGATGGAGCCGATTTCGCTGATCGAAGTGGTGCACGAATGCCAGACCATGATAGAACGTCAGGCGCAAGCGCGGGGCGTCAGCGTCACTTTTCAGCATTTGGAATGTGGGGTGTTTATTCAAGCCGACCGCACCCGGGTGAAGCAGGCCCTGATCAACTTGCTGTCCAACGCGATTAAGTATAGCGCGGTGGGTGGCACGGTGGCGGTGGAATGCAGTATGAACACGCCGCAACGCGTACGCGTGAGCGTCAAGGATGCCGGCGCCGGGCTGACACCGGCGCAGATCGCGCAACTGTTTCAGCCGTTTAATCGCCTGGGCCGCGAGTCAACCGATGACGAAGGCACCGGCATCGGTCTGGTGATGACCAAGCGCTTAGTCGAGTTGATGGGGGGCGTTATCTGTGTGGAAAGCACGCCGGGCAAGGGCAGTGTGTTCTTGATCGAGCTCAATGTGACGTCCGCACCGAAACCCGCTGTTCTAGCCATGCCGCATAGCGGCGTTGCTGTCGCGCCAAACGGCGTGCCCGTGCGCACAGTGCTCTATGTCGAGGACAACCCGGCAAATATGATGCTGGTCGAAGACATCATTGCGCGCCGTCCCGACTTGCGCTTGCTGGGCGCGCGCGATGGCGTCACCGGCATTCAGATGGCGATTGCGTCACTGCCGGATGTGATCCTGATGGATATCAATCTGCCCGGCATCAGCGGTATCGAAGCGCTGCGCATCCTGATGGGAAACCCGGTGACGGCGCATATCCCCATTGTCGCGCTGAGCGCCAATGCCATGCCACGAGACATCGAGAAGGGCTTGGAGGCAGGGTTTTTCCGCTATCTCACCAAACCGATCAAAGTTAATGAATTCATAGGTACGCTGGATGTGGCGCTCCAGTTCGCGCAGACGGGAAAATCCGCCGCAATCCCACAGGAAACAGCATGATGATGCGTTCGGTCGATAGGCTTAACCGATGACAATTACCGTCGGCGAACCCGATCCTGCGCCCAGCCG
>JAYUAH010000025.1:0-14382 GCA_043741415.1 Betaproteobacteria bacterium | reverse complement strand
CGGGCAATCTACTGCCGCCCGGTGCAGAGCCGCTGGCGATGCTGTATGCCGGCCACCAGTTCGGTACCTTCGTGCCGCAGCTCGGTGATGGCCGCGCGCTGTTGCTTGGCGAAATCGTCAATGCCCGCAACGAGCGCTGGACACTGCAACTCAAAGGTGCGGGCGAAACACCGTTCTCGCGCACGGCCGACGGGCGCGCGGTGCTGCGTTCCACCATCCGTGAATACCTGTGTTCGGAAGCCATGCATGCGCTCGGCATACCCACCACGCGCGCACTCGGCATCGCGGGCGCCGACGAAACCGTGTATCGCGAAACGCCCGAAACCGCGGCGGTATTGCTGCGCCTTGCGCCCTCGCATGTGCGCTTCGGTTCGTTTGAAGTGTTCTACCATCGGCGCGAGCATGAGCACCTGAAATGTCTGGCCGATCACATCATCGAGGAATACTTTCCGCAATGTGCCGGCGCGCCGGATGCCTATGAAAAATTCCTGATTAAAGTCGTCGAGCGCACCGCGCGGCTGATGGCGCAATGGCAGGCCGTGGGGTTTTGTCACGGCGTGATGAACACCGACAATATGTCGATACTGGGCTTGACACTCGACTACGGCCCCTTCGGTTTCATGGAGGCCTTCAATCCCGGCCACATTTGCAATCACTCCGATGAGCAAGGCCGCTACTCGTATGAGAATCAGCCCTACATCGGCTTGTGGAATTGTTCGCGATTAGCACAGGCGCTCACGCCGTTGATATCGGCCGAGCAATGCAATGCTGCGCTGGCGCGCTACGAAGGCGCGTATCTGGAAAAGTATGCGTCGCTGATGCGCGGCAAACTGGGATTGACGCAGGCGATGGAGGGCGACGACGCGCTGGTCAGCGATCTGCTGGGGCTGCTCGCCGAGCACGGCACAGACTTCACGATTTTCTTTCGCGCGCTCGGTGCGGCGGACAATAGCAGCGCGCGCGATCTGATGGTGAACCGCGACGCCTTTGACGCGTGGGCGGCACGTTACACAACACGCCGCGCGGCAGAATCCAGTGTCGAAGCCGAACGCCGTGCACGTATGAACCGCGTCAATCCGAAATACGTGCTGCGTAATCATCTGGCGCAAGTCGCTATCGACAAAGCCACGCAGCAACGCGATTTCTCCGAAATCGACCGGCTGCTTTCGATACTGCAACGCCCGTACGATGAGCAACCCGAGCACGAAGCCTACGCCGCCTCGTCACCGGACTGGGCGAAGGATATTTCAGTCAGTTGCTCGTCTTAGGAATGGCCATGCAAGAACATCAGGTTCAGTGCTTGAGCCCCACCGGCTTGCACCATATGCATTACACCGAATGGGGCGCGCGCGATAACCCGCGCATCGTGATTTGTGTGCACGGTCTGTCGCGCAACTGCCGCGACTTTGACGCGCTGGCAGAAACCCTGGCGCCAGATTTTCGCGTGATTTGCCCGGATATCGTCGGCCGCGGCAAGAGCGATTGGCTCAGCAACAAGGCCGGCTATGTCAATGCGCAGTACGCCGCGGATATCACGACGTTGCTTGCACGGCTCACCGCTGACGGACCGCGCGAAATCCTGTGGGTGGGCACGTCGATGGGCGGCATTATCGGCATGATGCTGGCGGCGCTGCCCAACACACCGATCCGGCGGCTGGTGCTGAATGATGTCGGTGGCATAGTACCCAAGGCGGCACTCGCGCGCATCGTTGCGTATCTCGGCAAAGACCCGCGCTTTAATACGTTTAAGGCACTCGAGCAGTTGGTGCGTACCATCGCCGTGAGCTTTGGCCCGCTCACCGATGCGCAGTGGGAACATCTCACGCGCTATAACAGCAGGCAATACGCGGATGGCACTTGGGGCTTCAATTACGATCCCGGGATCGCGCTGCCGTTTCATGGTCTCGCGTTGACCGACGTGACGCTGTGGCAGTACTACGACGCCATCGCCTGCCCCACACTGCTGTTGCGCGGCGCGGATTCCGATTTGCTGCTGAAAGATACCGCGCTCGCCATGACGCAACGCGGCCCGCGCGCGCGCTTGGTAGAATTCCAGGGTGTCGGGCATGCGCCGATGCTGATGAGCGCCGATCAAATCAGCACGGTACGGGATTTTTTACTTTCAACATAGAAAGGCATCGCACATGATCACCGTCTACGGCATACGCAACTGAAGCACCATGAAAAAAGCCTTCGCGTGGCTCGAAGGCAAAGGCATCGCGTATCAATTGCACGACTACAAAAAAGCCGGCGCGCCGCCGGAGCGTGTGAAAGCGTGGATCAAAGAAGCCGGCTGGGAACGCGTGCTCAACACCAAGGGCAAAACCTTTCGCGATTTGCCGGCGTCGCGCCAAAGCGGTCTGGATGCGGCTAAAGCCGCCGCGCTGATGGTGGAGTTTCCGAGCGCCATCAAGCGACCGGTGCTGGAAACCGGTAAGCAAATTTTGCTGGGATTTAACGCGGACGAATATCAAGCCGCTTTGAAATAGGCGATGTAAGCCTGGTAAATCAGCGGGTTAACGCAAATTTCTTAGTTTGATGGGAAGCATTTTGCGGAATATTACCGTTTACAATCAGATTGTTGGACAGTAAACTGCGTCCATGAAATTACGTTCCGCCATAATTTTTGCATTTTGTCTGGCTGCACCCGTAGCACCGGTGCATGCAGACGACCCGAGTTTGAGTGCCAGCATAGCCGCTGATTTGCGTGCGCGCGTCGGCAACTTTGTCGACCACACGCAGGAACTCGTGCTAAATGCCATGAGCTTTATGGGCGTGCCGTATCGTTGGGGCGGCTCTACGCCTGAAACCGGCTTTGATTGCAGCGGATTTGTGCAATACGTGTTTCGTCAAGCGGCGGGATTGGTGTTGCCTCGCTCATCGTTTGACCAGATCCACCAGGGCGCCACCGTTGCACGCGATGATTTGCAACCGGGTGACCTGGTGTTCTTCAACACCATGCGCGCCACGGCTTCGCATGTCGGCATTTATATCGGCGAAAACCGTTTTATCCACGCGCCCAGCCGCGGCAAGACGGTAGAAATCACCGAACTCACCAATTCCTACTGGCAGGCCCGCTACGACGGCGCCCGCCGTCTGCCGCTGTAGGTAGTTTCTTCCCGCGGCTCTCAGTCGCGCCTCATCCGCTGCTCTTGATCGCCCGCTGTGAATTGCCATGGCTCGTTCGATCGAGGCGTGTCATGCGCGGGGCTGCCTCCTGCATTATTCGCCTGTAGCTTCGCTATCAAAAATACAAGTTGCGAATGGGAATGATTCTTGTTATCATAATTTAACGCATCCGAAAACCTTCTTTCTCAACTAACCTATATCTACATAAATATATGATTTTAAATAATATTTTAAAATTGTCCGCCGTCGCTCTGGGGTTGGCCCTCAGCACCAGCAGCATCGCCCAGACCAATGTACTCAACCTCTACTCCTCACGCCACTACCAGACGGATGAGGCGCTCTACAGCAATTTCACCAAGTCCACTGGTTTGAAAATAAACCGCATTGAGGCCGGTGAAGATCCGCTGATCGAACGCATCCGCAACGAAGGCGCATCGAGTCCTGCCGACGTGCTGGTGACAGTCGACGCAGGTCGCCTGTGGCGCGCCGAGCAACTCGGCATGTTCCAGCCGATACAATCGAAGCTTCTGGAATCTCGCCTGCCCGCAAACCTGCGCGCCGCCAACAATCTATGGTTCGGTTTTTCCACGCGCGCACGCGTCATCGTCTACAACAAAACGCTGGTCAACGCCGCCGACGTGCAAAACTATGAAGACCTTGCCAACCCCAAACTCAAGGGCAAAGTGTGCTCGCGCTCCGGCAGCAGCGTCTACAACCTGTCGCTGATGAGCGCGCTGATCGAGCACTGGGGCGAAGCCCGCGCCGAAGAATGGGCACGCGGTGTGGTGGCGAATTTCGCGCGCGCCCCCAAAGGCGGCGACATCGATCAAATCAAAGGTGTCGCCACCGGTGAATGCGCGGTCACCCTCGCCAACACGTACTACTATGTGCGCCTGGCCGGCTCCGACAAGCCCGAAGAGCGCAAGCTGATGGAAAACGTGGCGCTGGTGTGGCCCAATCAAAAAAGCTTCGGCACGCATTTAAATATATCCGGCGCCGGCGTACTGAAAAACGCGCCGCACAAAGAAGCCGCTATTCAATACCTGGAGTATCTCGCCAGCGACGCGGCGCAGAGCTATTTTGCCAGCGGCAACAACGAGTGGCCGGCGGTCAGTGGCGCGCCGCTTAACAATCGCGCCCTCGAAGCGCTGGGCACGTTCAAGGCCGATACGCTGAACGTCAGCGCGCTGGGCAAGCATCAGCGCACCGCGCAAAAGATATTCGACCGCGCCGGGTATCGATAACCTGCGGCTAACCTTGATCGTTATCGGCGTTCACGCTGCGTCACGCGCAGCGCAATCGTCAGTGCACGCGTGAGATCGTCCAGCGCACGCTGCGGGTTTTCCAGCGGCAACGCAGGCACATGCACAAAGCCCGCGTGCAGAATACGTTTACCTGATTTGCCTGATTTGCCTGATGTGCACCTGGCCGCCTCATGCATGAGGCTGTAGAACACGTGATTGCACACAAAGGTACCGGCGCTCATCGACAGTTGCGCGTTCAGTCCGGCGCGTGACATCGCACTCACGATACTCAGCACTGGCAGCGTTGCAAAATACGCTGCTGGCGCGCGCGCGATCACAGGTTTATCGACAGGCCGCATGCCATCGTTATCGGCGATGCGCGCATGACACAGATTAACGGCCACGCGCTCGACGCTGATCGCCGCGCGGTCAGCCGCGAGCCCCACGCACAACACGATATGCGGCTGCTCGCGCGCGATCAACGCACGCAGCCTGCGTTCGGCACGCGCAAATGACGTCGGCAACTCGGCCGTCACCACGTGAAGCGTGCCGATGCGCACAGGTAGCCTGCGCACGGCTGAGTACGACGGATTGATCGCGTCGCCGCCAAACGCATCAAAACCAGTCACTAGTGCTTTCAAATTACGTTATGCCGTAAAATAAATAATCGTTTAAAAACAAATACTTACGTAATTATTAATGATCTCAACGGCGCAGCAGTACGCGCCACAACGCGTCGCAATAACCATCACGGTCCGCGCCGATGCCGGCGCCGAACACCAGCTTGGTGGTCTCCAAACCGAGCTTGCGATAGCTTTCCCACTGCGCCTCGTCGTAGCACTGATCGGCTGTAGCCTCCTGCGGAAAATCGCCGTGCGTGGCCTGATACTGCACAAGATCTGCGCACAGCTGCGGCACCAATCGCGGCTTCACCACCACCACGCGCGCATCGGGACGGCGCGCATGATATGACTCGTCGCTGTGATAGACGTTCAGCAGCAAGGCGCATTTATGCGCGGCGTGCTCGTCGCTGCAGCCCGCTTGAAATTGCTCCGGTGTGCCGAAGATCTGGCTGAACACCGCGGTCGCGGCAATTTTGCGATCGACTTCGATTTCCACCCCGAAATCGATGCGCACCATACGCATCAAATTGGCGAGATCGGCAAATTGGTACTGCGGATCGCAGCCGCAATCGCACGCCACCATGAGCCGGATGCCGCGCTCCGGCCGCAACAATTCGTACAGCGCCATATTCTCGAAATGGCCGCCGTCCGACAAATATTGCAAGGGCCGTTTGGCGCCGTAAAACCGCGCAAACAGTTCGTCCAATAAATAGGTCTGCGTCTTGAAGGTTTGACGCGCATAGCGCTTGGCGCGGGTCGGGTAATCTTTAAACACGCCGGATTCCCACCAGCGCCCCAGGCGCAGATTCGCCAGCCCATAAAGTAAAGCCCGGCCGCTGCCGCCCGCGCGGCCCATGCCAGTGGCAATCGCAGCACCGGACACCCCCACCCACTCGCCCACGGTCAGCCGCGCGCTCAAGCCGCGTGCATCGACCGATTCCGGCATGTCATAGTGCATGCCATCGACCGTAAAACCACTCGGCAATATCGCCAGCGGTTTGCCTTTGCGATCGCTCTGCACTAACTGTTCCGCCGGATCGATGGTCTGATTCATGCACACGTTAATAATATGCATCGGCGCCAACGCATTGCCGTAGTACTGATCCAGCATGATCAGGTCGCTCGATTCAGGATGGGCGACACTGAGCACACGCCGGTCGCCATTACGCGCATCAAAACGCGCGCCGTTGCTGGCGCCCAAAAAGGCACGTGTCACACGCTCGCTGTAATACCCCTGCAACGTCGACAGATTGAGAAACCCCGGAAAGCGCCCGACAGTCACCGCCAGCCCCACCGACAGCAGAAACACAATGCCGAGCACCAGCACCACCACGCGATGCGCCTCGACATTCTGCAGCAGCCAGATATCCGGCGCTGCACCGTGCCATTGTATCCACACCACCAACTGCGCCCAGAACATCGCCACCAGAAATAGCAGCACGACAGCACAGGTATCAACCATCGCGCCCAGCGGAAACTTTGCCAGCCAGCCTTCGCGCTCTTTTTCTTCGAACGCCGCCGACAGCCGCCGCACCAGCCACACCATCAGCGCCACGACGCCGCCGGCGAGCGCGCTAAACGAAGAATCACCCTGGCCGCTGGTGGTCACCAGCGAGCGCGCCGTGGCGCCGAGCCAGCTAAACAGCGCGCCGTATTTGGCATACAGCGTTTGCGCCACCGTATGCACGGTGGCAAACATCGCAATGGCCAGAATACACAGCATGGCATTGACCAGCGCGCGCGTCAGTCCCACGCGCTGCGCACTGATGCTCGGGTAAAAATAGGTGAGGGTGTGCCACACCACACCCATCAGTGCGATAAAGCCGACACCGGCCAGCACTTGCGCCACGCCATCCCACTGACTGCCCAAGGCGCGCTGGCCGCACCATGCGAAAACCATCAGCACCGCACCCACCACCGCGGCAAACAGCGCAGGCCTGGAAAACCGCTCTGGCGGGGACGTGAGATCTTTGCCGAACGACGGCTGCGTCATCCAGAAAGCCACACCCGCCGGCAGCAGCCACAACAATGTCATTGGCATAATCAGCCACCACGCCGGGCTCCACCACAAGGTCGACGCCCCGCGCATCAACGATCGCAACAGGCCGACTTCGTAATCGCGAACGTAATTCGTCCAGCCCGCAACATCAGTCCAGTACATGATCGACACGTGGGTGAACGCCATGAACAAATACAGCGACAGCAGCAGCGTGCCCAGCACAAAGTGCATCGCGCACCAGTTGCGGATCGCAATCGCCGCCGCATAGGCCCGGTCGCCGCCGCTCGCCGCCATGTAGCGGCCGTTTTCGCGCAGCCACGCCAGCGGCGACCTGCCCGGATGTGCCGCATCGAAACAATCGTTGCCATGCAAGCGGCCCGGCGGATCTTCCCGGAAAACCTGATAGGCCTGCTCGGCCGTTGCTTTGTCATCGAGCTCGCCGGGCCGATTGAGCCGCTTGCGGGCGAATAAACTGATGAAGAAACTGCCGACGAATCCGCCGCCGCTGACCGTGGACAAATAATCAAACTGCCGCAACAGCGTGCGGCGTGCAGCCGCCTGGGGCCCGGTTCCGCTCACCGGTTGCGCCGGCGCTTCGACTTGCATCAGCCCCTGCAGCACCCCCAAACAAAACGTTGCACTGCGGATGCCGCCGCCTGAAAACGCCAGCGCCCACGGCACCGCCTCATGCCCCGGCGCACGCGCAATGCCCATGGCTGCGCGGCGCTCACCGGCACGCTGCCGCTCGGCATCCAGATAATTCAACGACGCGGGCGCCGCAGCGGCCGCAGCCGCCTGTGGGCCGGACACGCTCGCGCGATGATCCACAGCCGTATCCGTGACCGACGTCATGACACACCTCCCTGTTACGAGCGCAAGCTTAGCCTACCCGCTGCCCAGCGTAAATTCCGGGATGCGAGCCTTCGATCAACACCGCGCCCACGGTCTTGGCGTAATACGCTGCCGGCCCCACACCGCCGATGATCGCGTAGCCATAGCCTTGCGCTTTTTGCGCGTGCAGCGCCGCCAGCAGCAACGCGCGGCCGATGCCGCGGCCGCGCTCGTTTTGCGCAACCGCAGTGGGTCCAAAAAAATTCGCACACGTGGCGTCGTAACAGGCAAAACCTATGATCGCCTGCTCGCGCTGCGCAATAAAACACGTCACC
Organism: Betaproteobacteria bacterium; assembly: GCA_043741415.1. Lineage (GTDB taxonomy): Bacteria > Pseudomonadota > Gammaproteobacteria > Burkholderiales > SG8-41 > UBA5216. The sequence goes on along the minus strand of JAYUAH010000025.1, from coordinate 6,221 downwards.
GGCAAGCGTGCAAACGCTGCTTCGACTTCTGCGCACCATGCCGGAAACGCCGCGCTCACCGAAGCCAAGGTAGCCGGCTTATGCAGACTGAGTGCGCGGCGAATCACACACCCCTGAAGCACAGCCGCGTCCAGCGCCGGCGCGAGCGGTGGAAGATCGTAGAGCTTTACCAGCATGTCGGGCATAGCGTTATTTCCAATCCGGGATCATGCAGAAATATTTTTCGTTACGCAGCCGAACCATTCATCACGACGCGATCATCCTGCGCCTGCATTTTAGCAGTCGCGTAGTGCCAGCCTTCCGGCCGAAGAGTAATAAATTATTGTTTAAAAACAAATACTTACGTTTTAATCGCGGTAGAAGATATTGCGCGCGGCGGCGCGCAAGTCTGCTAGGCTGGGGAAATAATGCAGCGCATTCCCTTGAACACGGCTGCGGGTAGCAGCGCAAAAATTCCGCCCGCGATCTGGGCGCTGGGTTTTGTCAGCCTGCTGATGGATATTTCGTCCGAACTGATCCACAGCCTGCTGCCGGTATTCCTGATGACAGTGGTCGGCGCCAGCGCGCTGACCATTGGTATGATAGAGGGCGCCGCCGAGGCGACCGCGTTGATCGTCAAAGTGTTCTCGGGCGTGATCAGCGACTATAGCGGCAAACGCAAACCGCTGGCGGTACTGGGCTACGGGCTGGGCGCGCTGTCCAAGCCGCTGTTCGCACTGGCCACCAGTACCGGCTGGGTAGTGAGCGCGCGCCTGATGGACCGCATCGGCAAAGGCATACGCGGTGCGCCACGCGACGCACTGGTGGCCGACATCACGCCGCCGGCCGTGCGCGGTGCCGCATTCGGGCTACGCCAATCGCTGGACACCGTCGGCGCCTTTCTCGGGCCGCTGCTGGCGATGGGTCTGATGGTGGTGTGGGCGAATGATTTTCGCGCGGTATTCTGGGTAGCGGTGATCCCGGCGTTTCTCGCAGTCGCGCTGCTGATCGTCGGCGTGCGCGAGCCCGAGCGCGCACACGGTGCGCTGCGGGTCAACCCGATCACACGCCACAATCTCAAGCGCCTGAGTGCCGCCTACTGGTGGGTGGTGGCGATCGGCGCTGTGTTCACGCTGGCGCGCTTCAGCGAGGCCTTTCTGATACTGCGCGCGGCACAAGGGGGATTGCCGCTCGCGCTCACACCGCTGGTGCTGATCGGCATGAACGTGGTCTACGCCGCGAGCGCCTATCCCTTCGGTAAGCTGTCCGATCGCGTGAGCCACACCCGGCTGCTGGCGCTCGGCCTGGTGTTACTGATCGCCGCCGATGCCGCGCTCGCCTGGAGCAACCACGGTGCCGGGGTATGGGCCGGTATTGCGTTGTGGGGATTGCACATGGGCGTCACCCAGGGCTTGCTGGCAGCCATGGTGGCGCATGCCGCGCCGGCCGATTTGCGCGGCACTGCTTACGGTTTTTTCAATCTGGTGAGCGGTATTGCCCTGCTGGTTGCCAGCACGCTGGCCGGTTTGCTGTGGGATCAGTGGGGCGCGACTTACACGTTTATCGCGGGCGCCATTTTCAGCGCGGCGTCACTGGCGGTGATCGCAGCATCGCCCCTGCGCGGTGAGGCCGGCAAGCAGCGCGACTGATGACGCACCTGCGGGGGCCGCAGCCGCCCGTTATAATCGCCGCTGTCATTGGGGAGTAGCCTGCTTCTCCGCGCGGTTGCCGGAGAAGATGTACGCATCAACAGACTTGTTGCTTCGGCAACATGGTGCGTACGGTTCGACGAACTGGGCGAGACCTTTGACTGCTCCCCGGCCGGTTGGGCCGGCGCGTGGTGCAGTCATTGGTTGCAACACATCGGCCCGGAGATTCAAATGGAAGCGTTCCTCGTCTCCACCGGTATCGTCGCGCTCGCGGAGATCGGTGACAAAACCCAATTGCTGTCGCTGCTGCTCGCGGCCCGTTATCGGCGCCCCTAGCCCATCATAGCCGGTATCCTGATTGCTACGGTATTGAACCACGCGCTCGCCAGCGCACTCGGTGCGTGGCTCACCACCGTATTGACGCCGGCGACCCTGCGCTGGATGGTCGGCCTGTCGTTTCTCGTGATGGCGCTGTGGATCTTGGTGCCCGACAAGCTCGATGACGACACCCACTTAAAACCGCCAGCCGCTACGGCCTCTTCGGCCTCACGCTGGTGATGTTTTTCATGGCGGAAATGGGCGACAAAACGCAGATCGCCACCATGGCATTAGCCGCAAGATTCCATGCCTTTGGCGCTGTCGTAGCAGGCACGACGTTGGGTATGATGATCGCCAACGTGCCGGTGGTACTGCTCGGCGAACGACTGTCGCAGCGGCTGCCGCTGCGCGCGATCCGCTGGGTGACCGCGGCCTTGCGCTTGCGGTTGGCTGATGGTCGCCGAATGGTCGCCTACTCCGGCTTCGCGCCCGTGGCCTTGATCAGCTTGCCCCATTTCTCGATTTCGGTGTCGACGTAAGCGCCCAGCTCGCGCGGCGACATTGAAATCGCATCCGCGCCCAAACCCGTCATGCGCTCTTTCACATCCGGCAGTTTCAGCAGAGCGTTCACTTCGGTACTGAGTTTGTTCACGATGCCCGCCGGCGTGCGCGCCGGTGCAAACAGTGCGAACCACGACGTCGCTTCATAACCCGGCAATCCGGTTTCGGCAATGGTCGGCAGCTCCGGCGCCGCCGCGGAACGTTTGGCACTGGTCACTGCAAGCGCGCGCAGTTTGCCGGCGCGCACGTGCGGCATGGCGGATGCCATGTTGCCGAACATCAGGTTGACTTGCCCGGCGAGTAAATCATTCAGCGCCGGTGTGCTGCCCTTGTACGGCACATGCACCATGCGGGTACCGGTCATCGCGTTGAACAACACGGTCGACAAATGCGTGGCGCTGCCGCTGCCGGCGGAGCCGTAGTTGAGTTTGCCGGGCCGTTCTTTGGCATAGGCGATGAATTCTTTTACCGACTGCGACGGGATCGACGGATGCAGCACCAGTACACTGGGAATCACGCCCACCATCGCCACCGGAGCAAAATCGCGCACCGTGTCATAGGGCATCTTAGGATACAAGCTGGGGTTGGTGACATGCGTGGTAAAACAAATCAGCAGCGTGTGACCATCCGGGTCGGCGCGCGCGACGATGTCGCTGCCGATCATGCCGCTGGCACCCGCGCGATTGTCGATGATGACTTGCTGGCGAAATGCGTCCGTGAGCTTCATCGCCACGACGCGTCCCAGGATGTCCGTGCCACCGCCGGGCGGTGCGGGCACCACCAGCCGAATGGGCCGCACGGGATAGGACTGCGCGTGCGCCCATGACGCGGCCAGCATCCACGTCACGCAAACCGTCCAGCGAATGGCTATCATGCGGCAATCTCTCGTGCAATTGTGCACGCTATTCTAACCGCCGTTGCGTCCGGCACAGCCCTCGCCACACCTTGCGCTACAATGCCGTTTTCTCTTTATGCTGATAATGCCATGTCCATGATGTTGCTCGATCAGGAGACGAAAGACGCGCTCCAGCAGTTGTATAACGAAACCAGCGAAGCGATGGACCTCGCCAAGAAAAGCCCTGATCTCGATGATCTCGCCGCGGTATTTGCGGTGGCGTTGTTGAAGCTGGGTCTGGCCACCGGGTTCATCGAACAAAAATATCCGGGTTTTGCCAAGGATGTCGAGGAAAAACGCCAGCGCGTGATCGCGGCGCTACAGCAGGAACAGCAGGCGAAGCACTGAAATGCGTCGCGTAACTTTGGCTGCTGCGCTGGTCGCGCTCTCATCAAATGTGGTGGCGCAAACCTACCCGTCAAAACCGCTGCGCATCATCGTAATGTACGGTCCCGGCAGCACCATCGACATCATCGCGCGGCTGCTCGCGCCCAAGCTCACCGAGGCACTCGGTCAATCGGTGATTGTGGAAAATCGCGCCGGTGCAGGTGGCGCGATCGGTATGGACATCGCCGCCAAAGCGCCGCCGGACGGCTACACACTCACCATCGGCGCCACCGGCCCCACGGCCATCAACCCGCTGCTGTATCCGAAAACGCCGTTCGATCCGCTCAAGGATTTCAGCTACATCTCCCTACTCGCCACCGGCCCGGCGGTGATTGCGGTGCATCCGTCGATACCCGCAAGAACCTTGAAGGATTTGGTGGCGCTGGCCAGGGCGCGTCCCGGCCAGTTGAATTACGGTACACCCGGCGTGGGCACCAGCCCGCATCTCGCCGGCGAGCTGTTCAAGCAAGTCACCGGCACCAGCATCGTGCACGTGCCGTACAAAGGCAACGCGGAAGCGATCACCGATTTGCTCGGCGGACAAATCAGCATGGTGTTCACCGGGGTACCGCCGGTGGTGGCCTTGATGCAGGCCGGCAAAATCAAACTGCTGGCGACCACCGGTGACAAGCGCATACCGGCAATACCCGATCTGCCGACTATTGCGGAAGCGGGCTATCCCGGCGCAAGCATGGGCATCTGGTACGGCGTCGCTACGCAAGCGGCTGCGCCCAAAGCAGTGATCGCGCGCCTCAACAAAGAACTCGTGCGCATCATGGCGCTACCCGACATGCGCGAGCGCTTCGTGCAACTCGGCGCCGAGGCCACCTCAAGCACGCCGGAGCAGTTTACCGCACTGGTGCGTGACGAACTGGCGAAGTGGGGCAAAGTGATCAACGCGGCGAACATCAAGGTTGAGTAGCCAGGTCAGCGCGTCAGCGCGTCAGCGCAAGCCTAGAACTCTTTCCATTCGCCATCGTCTGGCGACGTGGGCAGCGCCTTGTGCGCGCAGCGCGTCTCGAGTCGCGGTGGTGACGGGGTTGATACGGGTGCCGCCGGACGCGACGCAGCGCGACACGCCCGCATGCGTGGCCACGACCGGCTGCGCTGCCGCCGCTGCACGGGGCGCATGCGCGCGCGGCAGCGCACCAATCTTGAAACGTGCGACCGAGGCCACCAGAGAATCCGCCTGCACCGACAGACTGGACGCGGCTGCGGAAGATTGTTGCACTACGGTGGCATTCTGCTGCATCGCGCTTTCGATCTGGGTAATCGCCTGATTCAGCTGTTCGATGCCGGCAAGTTGCTCCTGACTGGCGACCGATATTTCGGAAGTGATGCCGGTGACGCGCTGCACCGCTGCGACGATCTCATCCATGGTCTTACCCGCGTCTTCCACGCGCGTCGCACCGGCATCGATCTGATCGGTAGATTGCTGAATCAGCCCTTTGATTTCTTTCGCCGCCAGCGCGGAGCGTTGCGCCAGCGCGCGCACTTCGGCGGCCGCCACCGCAAAACCGCGGCCCTGCTCGCCGGCGCGTGCCGCCTCCACCGCCACATTGAGCGCGAGAATATTGGTCTGAAACGCAATGCTGTCGATGACGCTCACAATGTCGGCGATTTTGCGCGACGACTCCGAGATGCCGTGCATGGTATCGACCACGCCGCGCACCGCGTGCCCGCCACGCGCGGCGACTTCAGATGCATCGACGGCCAGCGCGTTCGCCTGCTTGGCATGCGCTGTGTTCTGTTTCACCGTGGCGGTAAACTCTTCCATGCTGGCCGCCGTGCGCTCGAGGTTGGCGGCCTGCGCCGCGATGCGCCGGGAAAGATCAGTACTGGCGTGCGATATTTCCCGTGAACCGGTACCGACATGGTTGGGGGCAATGCGTATGGCATGTACCTCGCCGGTCAGCGCCTGCCGCATTTTTTCGAGCGACGCCAGCAGTTGCCCCATTTCGTCGCGCGCGGTGGATTCGATGGGGTGGCTCAGATCACCTTCCGCGATCGCCAGCGTCAGCCGCGATGCCGCCGCGGCCAGGCGCGTGATCGAGCGGCCAATCGCGATCGAAAAAAATACGCCGGACACCAGCACCAGCATGCCGATACCCAGCAGCATACGCGTGGCGGTTTTCACCTGATTTTTGGCCTGCGCCGCGGATTCTTCCATGCGTTCGGTTTGATAGCGCACAATGCCATCCAGCGTATTGATAAACGCGTTCTGCGCCGGACGCAGATCCTGCTGCGGCGCCTGGCGAAATTCCACGTCGACGTTGTCGCGTGCGCCAAGTTCCAGCACGCGATTGCGCACGCTCAAGTAGTTTGCTCGGGCATCGAGCGCTTTTCTCAACACCAGCTTGCCGTCCGCCGCCTGGATGTTGGCTTGGGGCGCTCGAAGTTGCGCGCGATGAGTTTGTCCGCTTTGGCGATAC
>JAYUAH010000024.1:0-6392 GCA_043741415.1 Betaproteobacteria bacterium | reverse complement strand
TGCGCGGCCGCGGAAAATTTCGCGGATCTGGCGCGCCGCCTGAAAACCGTCCATTTCAGGCATCTGGCAATCCATCAGCACCAGATCGAAGTGCTCGCCGTTGACGGCTGCCACGGCGCGCGCGCCGTTTGACACCACGCGAATGTCGACATGCAATCCCTTGAGCATGTGGCGGGCGATTTCCTGGTTATCCGGATTGTCTTCGGCGATCAGTACGCGCGGCGCGGCGTCGCGATGACTGTGGTTGAGGGTGATCGGCGCCGCTGCAATGGCGATTGCAGCGGATGGCAGCGCTGCATCGACTGCCAGGGTTTCGGCGATCGCCTCCAGCAGATCACCGCGCCGCACCGGTTTCATGAGGTAAATATCCACCCCCGATGCGCGGGCCTCACCGCGCTCTGCGCTGCCGCCGGCAGAGGTGAGCATGATGATCTTGGTGGCCGCCAAACGCGGCTCGGCACGCAGCAGGCGCACCAGGGTAATACCGTCGATGTCCGGCATGACCCGATCGACAATCGCAACCGGGTACGCTTGTGCACGCTCGGCAGCGGCACGCATCAGCGCGAGGCCGCGCACCGCGCTGTCTGCGCTGTCCACATGAACCGCCAACGGTTGCAGCATGCCCCGCAGCACCTCGAGGTTGGTCGCGTTGTCGTCGATGACGAGGATGCGCGTCGCGACCGCTATGCCCTGCGACGGGCTCATCACCGCGGGTATGCTTATCGCATGCGCCAGCGGAAATTCAAAGCAGAAGCTTGAGCCTTGACCCGGCGCGCTGCTAACACCGATAGTGCCGCCCATCATTTCCACCAAATGTTTGGAAATCGCCAACCCCAATCCGGTACCGCCGTACTGTCGTGTGGCGGACGCATCGGCCTGACTGAAGGGCATGAAGCACTTTTGCAGTGTTGCCGCGTCCATGCCGATGCCCGTATCGGTGATGGTGAATCGATAAACCGGGCTGTTGTCGGGCCGCGCAGCGCCGGGCTGTAGCGATACCGAGATGCCGACTTGTCCTTGCGCGGTAAATTTGATGGCGTTTCCCAGCAAATTGCCGACCAACTGACGCAGGCGCAGCGGGTCGCCATTCACCCGCGCCGGCACAGCGCTCTGAATATCACAGATAAATTCCAAGCCCTTTTTTTGCGCGTGGTTGGAGAGCAGACTGGCGGTGTCTTCAATCACCTGCCGCAGATTGAAATCCACGCGTTCGAGCTCAAGCTCGCCCGCATCTATTTTTGAAAAATCGAGGATATCGTTAATAATATCCAGCAGCGATTGCCCCGCACGATAGACCGTTTCCGCGCAGCGGCGCTGTTCGGGTTGCAGCGGGGTTTGCAGCAGAATTTCGGTCATGCCCAGCACCCCATTCATGGGCGTGCGAATTTCATGGCTGATGGTGGCCAGAAACGCAGACTTGGCCTGGCCGGCCGCCTGCGCTTGCAGCGCGAGCGCCTGCACCTCCACGGCGGCCGCTTCGAGCGCGCGCGTGCGAGAGGCCAGGGCAAGTTGCAGCGGTTCAGTCACCTCACGAATGGTGCGCACGACCAACAAGCGCATCAACAGGCCTGACGCCAGCGCCGCCGCGCACACATAGACCACATGCGCTCGCGTGTAGTTCGCAATCAACCCATAGATCAGCACCACGAATAACGGCAGCAACACAACCACAAACTGCGCCATGATTCTGCGTTGCAGTGACTTTGCCTGACTCATGAAACGGCCCCAACCACCGCTCGCCCGTCAAAGTCCACGTTTAGCCTTGGTAAACAATAGCAATAGCGCATATTTTTCGCTACTCATTTTGCCGTCATCTTGGCGCAATTTCTGTACGGGAGCGTACATATAAGGTGATGGTCTTGGGTATGCCCAGCGCGGGCCACGGCTACGGGGTTAGCGCCGCTGCTCTGAAACAGACGTTTGCGCGTGCAGGCTACGGAATATATTTTCCGCTGTCTGCTCGATAGCGCACATAGGTCGCGCGCGTCCCGGCGATGCGCAAATCCGTGCAAGCGCAGGCGCGCCTCGCGTTAATCCAGCCGGATGCCCACCTGCCGAATAATCGGCTCCCAGCGCTGCGCTTCGGTACGCATCAGTGCGGCGAGCTGCTCGGGGGAACCGCCGATCACGTCCATGCCCGCACCCGACAATCGTCCGCGCACCTCGGCTTTGTCGAGCACACTGCGTATCTCGCGATTGAGCCGCTCGATAATCTCTTTCGGCGTGCCGGCGGGCGCGACAATGGCATTAAACAGCGGCGCATCCACGCCGCGCACACCCTGCTCCGCAAAGGTTGGCAGGTCCGGCACACCGGGGGAACGCACGGCCTCCACGAGGCCCAGCACTGTGAGCTTGCCTGCGGCCGCCAACGATTTGACATTGACATAAGCGGCGAACAGCGCCAGCGCGTCGCCCGCCATCAAAGCCTGTGTCGCCGGCGGCCCGCCGCTATACGGCACATGCGTGATGACCAGGCCCGCTTGCGCCTTGAACAGCTCCATCGCCAGATGCGACGCGCTGGCGTTGCCCACCGACGCATAGTTGTATTTGCCCGGGTTGGCTTTCACATCCACGACGAACGCCGCCAGCGTGCGCGCGGGATGCCCTGCGTTGATTGCCAGCACATGCGGCAGCGAGACGGTGGCAATCACCGGCGCAAAACTTTCCAGCGGTTTATACGTTAAATCCTTGAACAGGAACTGCGCGGTGGCGAGCGGGCCGTTGAAGCCGACGAACAAGGTATGCCCGTCGGGCGTCGCGCGTGCAACCTCCGCCGCCGCAATAGTGCCGCCGGCGCCCGCTTTGTTTTCGATGATCAGCGGATGCCCCCAGCGCTCGCGCAATCCATCCGCGATCAGGCGCGCGGCGATGTCGACGGAACTGCCGGCGGGCGTGGGCACCACCAAGCGCACGGTTTTCGCGGGGAAACCTTGTCCTGAGCTTGTCGAAGGATTCTGTGCGTGTGCTACCGTGACGTGCAACGCAGGGTGCGCCCACGCGATGGCGAGCAACGCGATACCCAGCACGCGGGTTGAGCCTGGAAGGCTTTCAGCCATTGTGAAAGTTGCGAATCGTGTGCGCATGATAGCTGAGGTTCACGTTGTTCAAATTGTTCAATCGGGCCGCTACTATGCCAGAATGCACGCACCGCGTAGCGCCCCCGTCGGCGATGGGCTCGAAAATGGCGATAAACCGTAAGTATTTGTTTTTATTGAATTTTTTATACAGAGGTAAAAACGACCATGCAACCCAACCGGGTCAAAAAAATCTTGCAGCAAGGCGGCATCGCCATCGGCACTTATGTCGGCGGCATTGCCGATCCGCAGATGGTTGAAATCATCGGCCACGCCGGTTTCGACGCTGCGTTCATCGACATGGAACACACCAGCTTCGATTTGCGCGATGTGCAGTTGATGGTGATGGCGGCAGAGCGTGTGGGGGTCACGCCGATTGTGCGTCCGCCGGGTTTTGATCCGGCGTTTTTGCTGCGCCTGCTCGACATGGGCGTGCAGGGATTGCAGATTCCGCACATCAGCGATGCCAACGCGGCGCGCGCGGCGGTGCAGGCGGTGCGCTATCCGCCGATCGGCGAACGCGGCATCGCGGGTGCGACGCGCGCATCCAACTTCGGCGCGATTCCACTGGTGGAGCACATGAAACAATCGAACGACGAAATCACCATCGCCATCATGATTGAGGACTTGCCGGCGCTGGAACAGATCGACGAGATTGCGCAGGTGGAAGGCATCGACATCGTGGCCATCGGGCCTTCGGATTTGTCGCGTGCGCTGGGTGTGGCCGGCAGTTCGGATCATCCCAAGCTCGGCGCGGCGGTAGACCGCGTGCGCGCGGCCTTGGCCAAAGGCAAAGGCGCGCGTCTGGCGCTGCCCACCAATCACGCCGCGTTTCCGCGCAATGCGAAGCAACTGCTGGAACTCGGCTGCGGCTACACTAACTGCGCGCCTTCGCCCGAAGCGCGGCTGTTGAAAGTGATGAAAGAACAATTGACCCACGAACGTAACCTCATAGCTTAAATTTCCCGAGAGAAAAAATGAACAGACGCTATTTTTTACACAGCATCACCGCAGCAAGCGGCGCACTCCTGCTGGGCGCGCAAACGACGCACGCGCAATCGACCAAAACCCGCCGCGCCGACAATGGCCCGGTGATCGATATCCACGCACACTGGCACGCGCCGGACTTCGTCAATCTGCTGGAAAAAGAAGCGGGTAATCACGGCGCGAAGGTGGGCCGCAACGAACGTGGTTTTGTCACCATGAATCTGCCCGGCATGGGCTCGGTGTTCCAGCCGCAATACATCGATCTCGCCACGCGCCTGAAGGCGATGGATGCCAACGGCGTCGACATGCACGCCCTGTCGCTCACCAGCCCGATGGTGAATTGGGCGCCGGCGGCGTTCGGCGTGAAGCTCGCGCAGGTCTACAACGATTCACTGGCGAAGGCGGTCCAGCAATACCCGAAGCGCTTCGTCGGCCTCGCCACGCTGCCGATGCAGGCACCGGAACTGGCGGTGAAAGAAGTCGAACGCGCCGCCAAATTGCCGGGCATCAAGGGCGTGTATCTCGCCACCCATATCAATGACAAAAATCTCGACGAAAAAGAGTTCTGGCCGGTCTATGCCAAGTGCGAGGAATACGGTTTGCACGTCTACTTGCATCCGGTGAACCCGCTGGGTGCGGATCGCATGCGCCGCTATTACTTGCGTAATTTTTTAGGCAATCCGTACGACACCGGTGTGGCGGCCGCGTCGCTGATGTTCGGCGGCGTGATGGATGCATTTCCGAAACTCGAAGTGATTTTGCCGCACGCCGGCGGCACCTACCCCGCGCTGATCGGCCGCATGGACCACGGCACCACCGTGCGCCCCGAAACCAAGCACATGAAACGCCCGCCGTCGGAATATTTGCGGCGCTTTCACTACGACACCATCAGCCATCATGTGCCGCTGATGAAATATCTGGTGACCCTGGTCGGCGCCGACCGCGTGGTGCTGGGCAGCGATCACCCGGCGGATATGAGCTATGAAAAGCCGGTGGATTTTGTCGACAAGCTGAGCGATTTTTCGGCGAAAGATCGTGATCTGATACTGGGCGGCAATGCACAGCGGCTACTGAAAATATAAATTGTTGAAAATTGCATTCCGGTGCAACACATTAACCAGCGGTGCTTCTCTCCCTCTCCCGCAGGAGCGGGAAGCAATGCAAGCCCGTCTCCCCCACGGGAGAAGGGTTGGGATGAGGGAAGCGCCGGCACGCAGATAGGTAAAACTCATTAAACTCGCAACATGGCAACAAAACCAGCACCACGTGCAACTACCAAGCGCACACCGCCGCGCAAGCCTGCGGCGGCGGGCGCGCCGAATGTGATTGTCGATTTCATTTTCGACGAGGGTAAATTGTTTATTTCAATCGAAAACCTCGGCGACGCGCCGGCGCTCAGAGTACGCACGACGTTCAGCGCGCCGATACATGGCGTGATGGGCGTTAAGTACATCAACGCCATGGCGCTGTTCGAGAACATCGAGTTTCTGGCGCCGCGCAAAGCGATCAAGACGTTTCTCGACAGCAGCGCGGCTTACTTCGCGCGTGATGAGCCCTGTCGAATCACGGCACGTATCGCTTATCGCGATAGCGCCAACAAACCGCATCAAACGACCGTGCACCACGACTTGAGCATTTATGCCGACATCGGTTATATCAGCCGCGCGCATGATGTGATCTAGCCATCTCAGCCCACCCACGGAGGAACGCAATCATGGCAGTGTTAAGAAACGAGCCGTATGGCAACTACAATTTTCTGGTGGATATCGGCGATGGCAACACCGAGGGTCCGCACGCCGGCTTCAGTGAAGTGATTCTGCCGCAGGCGGAGATTGAAATCATCGAATATCGCACCGGCAATGCCAAAGAATCCGGCGTCACCAAAATCCCCGGCCGCCAGCGCTATGACAATGTGGTTCTAAAACGCGGCATCGTCGGCTCGCTCAATCTGTATCAGTGGTGGAACGAGGTGCGCAACGGCAATGTGAACGCAAGGCGCAATGTCACCATCCAGTTGCAAAATGAAGACCGCTCGGAGGTGGTGATGGTGTGGAAACTCATCCGCGCGTGGCCTGCCAAGTACACGGGGCCGCACTTGAACGGCAAAGGCAACGACATCGCCATCCAAACGCTGGAGCTCGCCATTGAACGCCTGGAGATGGAATGACGCGCTGACCCGGCAACCACTGCGGCAGCACACGACTGAAGAGTAATTTTTAGAAAGGCGCACGGTGTCGCGATTACGCCGGAACGTGTTCAATAGCGCGCGGTCAAAAGTTTAGTGTTGCGGTAACGCCGCGAGGCGAAATCCGGCAGCGAATCGATACTAGC
>JAYUAH010000023.1:0-2703 GCA_043741415.1 Betaproteobacteria bacterium | reverse complement strand
TGACGGTGCGAACCTGCCGCTCGCGGCAGCCAGCGAGCCGCTGCGCCGCTTTCTGCAAGTCGCACGTGGTGCGGGCTTGCGCGTTTCCGCAGCCGAGGGCATAGACGCCGCGCGCGCGCTGGATGTGATCGGCTACGGCAACCGCAACACACTCAAAGACACGCTGGGACTGGTACTCGCCAAAACGCCCGACGAAAAGGCCTTGTACAACAAGGCGTTCGATCTTTACTTTAAACACGAGGCGTTCGCCGATAGGGAAGAACCGGATGACGCGGCCGCTAACGAGAAAGTTACTCCAACGCAAAGCAGCGACATCTCGCTAAGCCACTCATTAAGCCACTCACTTAGCCACTCACTAAACCAACTACTCAGCGCAGACGACCGCGCCGGACTCGCCACGGAGATGGAGGCCGCGGGGCGCGAATCCGGCATCGAGAACATCCGCTTTTTTACGCAGAAGAATCTCTACGTGCGCCGTATCCTGATACGCATGGGGCTGCGTGAGGTGGAAAACGATGTAGAAGCGCTGCGCCAAGGCGCAACACCAACGGGCATGGACCGCGCCGCGTCGCTCGAAGGCCGGGTCGCGCGCCTGCGCGATGCCGTGCGTGATTACGTCGAGCGCAATCTGCTGCTGTTTGCGCGCGGCGACACCGAGGCGTTTCGCGAAGAGTTGCTGAAATCCGCACGCCTGTCGAACCTCGAACGCCGCGACATGGAGCGCATGCGCGTGCTGGTGCGGCAAATGGCGAAGAAGCTCGCCGCGCGTTACGCGAAAACGCGCCGCCGCCGCTTGCGCGGGCAACTCGACGTGCGCCGCACGCTGCGCAAAAACATGGGCTGGGGCGGCATACCGTTTGTCACGGTGTGGAAGCAAAAACGCATCGAAAAACCGCGCGTGATGGTGCTGTGCGACGTGTCCGGCTCGGTGGCGGCGATGGCGCAGTTTTTGCTGATGTTTTTGTACACGCTGAATGAAGCCCTATCGGACATCCGCTCCTTCGCCTACTCGGGCTCGCTGATCGAGGTGAGCGACATCCTCGAGAAAGAACCGGTCGAGCAGGCGATCGATAAAATCATGAAGGCCATCGGCAACGGCTCGTCGAACTACGGCAATGCCTTTGCCGATTTCGAGGAGGGCTGGATGCCGTTCATCACCAACAAGACCACGCTGATTATTTTGGGTGACGGGCGCGGCAACAACAACGATCCGCGCACGGACATCATCGCGCGGCTCGCGCAACGCGCGAAGCGCATCATCTGGCTCAACCCGGAATACCGTTCGATGTGGGGCACCGGCGATTCGGACATGGATCGCTACGCGCCGTTTTGCAACCTGCTGACGGAGTGCAGCACGCTGCGGCAACTGGAGCGCGTCATCAGCGACATTTTGCAAGAGTCCCGCTGAAGTAATTCTGCGATGGCGTAGGATGGGTGGAGCGTAGCGTAACCCATCGCACCCTCATCGAGATTGCATGATCGGTTACGCTACGCTCCACCCATCCGACTTGATTTGACGGACGACATGACAGTACAGACCAAATCCAGTAGCGACATCGAATCCCCCTACGCGTGGACACGCCTCGCCGTCTCGCTGCTGTTGATGACCATCGGCGGTTCCGGCGTTTACACGGTGAGCGTGGTGCTGTCGCGTATTCAAGCCGAGTTTGGTGTGGCGCGCGGCGATGCTTCGCTGCCGTACACCGCGGCGATGGTGGGCTTCGGGCTGGGTGGTATTTTCATGGGGCGGCTCGCCGATCGCTTTGGCGTGATGGTGCCGGTGCTGATCGGCGCGCTTGGACTGGGCGCCGGCTTCATCGTGGCCGGCGCCGCAGGCACGCTGTGGCAATTCAGTATCGCGCAGGGACTGTTGATGGGCTTTCTCGGCAGCGCGGCCACCTTTGCGCCGCTCGCGGCAGATACCTCCAAGTGGTTCAGCCGCAACCGCGGCATCGCGATCGCCATTTGCATGAGCGGCAACTATCTCGCCGGTGCGGTGTGGTCGCAGGTGCTGCGCTACTTTTTCGATGCCGCGGGCTGGCGCGAAACTTATTTCGGCATGGGACTGTTTTGTCTGGCCGCCATGATTCCGCTCGCATTTGTGTTGCGCCGTGCGACGCCGCTACAGCCGGATGCTACGCCGGTGACTGCCACACCCGCCGCGTCGACCATGCACGACCGCTCGCGCCCGCTGGGGCTTTCTCCTGCAATGCTGCAAGGCCTGCTGTGTGTCGCTGGCGTGTCATGCTGCCTCGCGATGTCGATGCCGCAAGTGCATATCGTTGCCTATTGCGGCGACTTGGGATTCGGCGCGGCACGCGGGGCGGAGATGCTGTCGCTGATGCTGGGCATGGGCATCGTCAGCCGCTTGGTTTCGGGATGGATTTCCGATCACATCGGCGGGCTGAAAACCTTGTTGCTGGGCTCCGTTTTGCAAGGCTTGGCACTGATGAGTTTTCTGTTCGCTGATGGCATGGCTTCGCACTACATTGTTGCGGGCATGTTCGGCCTGTTCCAAGGTGGCATCGTACCAAGTTATGCGCTGATTGTTCGCGAGTATTTTTCGCCGGCGGACGTCGGCGCGCGCGTCGGCACGGTGTTGATGTGCACCTTGCTCGGCATGGCGCTGGGTGGCTGGATGTGTGGCGCGATTTTCGATCTCACCGGTTCATATCGCGCTGCGTTTCTCAATGGCACGGCGTG
>JAYUAH010000022.1:0-6393 GCA_043741415.1 Betaproteobacteria bacterium | reverse complement strand
GGTGTACATCGTATTGCGTCAATACTTTGCCGACGCCGGCATACACTGCCACGCGCGGCTTTAAGTTGGTGCCGGTGGTGCCTGGGTTACTCAGTGCGTTCAATCGGGCCTCTACGCTCGCGGTGATGTCAGTGAAATTTCTTTGGCAAGTATGGCACACTACCGCGTGACTCGATGCCGAATCAACACCGTGATAACACTCGCCCGCCGCACGCCGCCGCTGCTGGCGAATTTGTTCTTGCTACTCACGGTGCTGGCGAGCGCATCGCTCAATGCGCAAGGTTACCCGCAGCGCCCCGTGCGATTTATCGTGCCGGTCGCGGCCGGCGGCGCCACCGATATCCTCACGCGCACGCTCGCGCAGCGGCTTACAGCGGCGTGGGGGCAGCAGGTGTTGGTGGACAACCGTCCCGGCGGCGGCAGCAACGTCGGCTTTGAAGTCGCAGCACTGGCGCCCGCCGACGGCTACACATTGTTGATGGCACAGCCGGCGTTTACCGTCAATGTCAGTCTCTATAAAAAACTCGCTTTCGATCCGCTGCGTGACTTTGCGGCGGTGACGCTGGCTGCCGCCGGCGCGAATGTGCTGGTCATCCACCCGTCGGTGCCGGCCGCCACGTTGAAAGAATTTATTGCGCTCGCCCAAGCAAAACCCGGTCAATTGAATTACGCATCGTCGGGCAATGGCACCTCGGGACATCTGTCGGGCGAACTATTCAAAACCATCGCCGGCGTGAACATCACACACATTCCGTACAAAGGCGCTGCCACCTCCATCACCGATCTGATCGGCGGGCACGTGGACATGGCCATCGTCAGCCTGTCGTCGGTGGCGCCTCAGCTTGCCGCAAAACGGCTGCGCGCGCTGGTCATCACCAGCGCCAAGCGCTCAGCGCTGATGCCCGAGCTGCCGACCTTTGCCGAAGCCGGACTTAACGGCATTGAAATTTCAGGATGGTATGGCGTGGTCACGCCCGCGGGCACGGCCAAAGAAATCGTGAGTCGCCTCAACGCCGACATCACGCGCATACTGGCGCAGCCCAAAGTCGTACGCACGCTGGCCGCGGCGGGCCTCGAAGCCGCGCCGCCGAATACGCCGGAAGCGTTCACTGCTCATCTGCGCGCTGAAATCGTGAAGTGGGCTAAAGTCGTTAAAGCATCCGGCGCCAAGGCCGATTAAGCATATAATAAAATATTGTTTAAAATCAAATACTTACATCATATGACCGCCACACCCAAAGCCTACAGTAACGCAGCCTTTCTCAACAGCCGTGATGGCCGCGCGCTGCGCATACTCGCCGAGTATCTTGAACCGAAGAGCCGCTTTGATCGCGAGCATGTCGACGACACCATCGTGTTCATGGGCTCGGCGCGCACGCTGTCGCGCGAAGCGGCCGAGGCCGCGCTCAAGAACGCCGAGCGCGAAGGCGGTGATCTCACCAAGGCGCGCATGGATTTGAAAATGTCTGCGTATTACGAAGCCTCACGCAACCTCGCGTTTCGATTCACGCAATGGTCGAAGGCGCTCGACAGCATCGAGAAGCGCTTTGTGGTGTGCACCGGCGGCGGCCCCGGCATCATGGAAGCCGCGAACCGCGGCGCATCGGAAGCGCGCGGCGTGAATGTGGGGCTCACCATTTCACTGCCGATGGAAGAATTCGACAACCCGTATGTCTCGCGGGAACTGGCGTTTCACTTTCACTATTTTTTCATGCGCAAGTTCTGGTTTTATTATCTCGCCAAAGCGGTGATTATTTTCCCCGGCGGCTACGGCACGATGGACGAATTGTTTGAACTGCTCACACTGGTGCAAACGCGCAAAATGAAAAAGCCCATGCCGATTGTGTTGTTCGGCACCGAGTACTGGCGCGAAGTCATCAACTTCGACGCGCTGGTGAAGCACGGTATGATCAACGCGGCCGATGTGTCGCTGGTGCAGCGTACCGACTCCGAGGACGACGCTTACCAATACATCGTCGATCATCTCTCACGGGACGCACTGGGGCAACCGGGACCGATGTTGTAACGTGGTGGTGCTACCGCAGCAAAAAAAGCCCGGCCATCAGCCGGGGTTTTTTTCGCAACGCGGATTAGCTTAGGGGCACGCGGTGAGGGGTGTGTTGCAATACGTTACGTTGTCCCAGCTAAAAACCTGCGGCGTGCTCGGATCAACCTTCAAGCGCAGCCACTCCGCCGGGCCGTTGGTCGAACCCTGCACCGTGATGCGCTTCAAGTTCGGCACCGCCGACGTGCCATGAATTTTCCCCAACACACTCGTGGGATCGGCAAGCGGCGTATCGGCTACGAACAGATGCGAATCACCGTTGATCAGCAGCACCGGGCGCTTGAAGTGTTTGGCGAGATTCGCCAACTCATGCACAAAAAGCGAGTAGTTGCCGAGCCCATCGCCGCCGGCGACGAGCTGGTCGGTATCCCACATGTTCGCCTGCAAGCCGATCAGCACGGCCTTGGCGTCGTCTTCATGTGCCTTGGCGAATGTCGCACGCAGCCAGCGCAGCGCGGCGCCCGTGCGCTGCGCCGCCTCGCGCGTGCGCGCCGTCTCGTCGGTGAACGGTGCGGTCCAGGTGAGACCGTCGTTATTGGAGCCCGGCATGTTAAGGGTGGCGAACACCACGCGCGACTCGCTCCACATCACGTTCTCGACGAACTGCGCGTCCGTCGGATACACGCGGCTGAAATGCTCGGCCTGACTCAACACACGTTTCTTGCGCCCGCCCAGCGTCTCGCCCACGCGCGGGAAAAATACACTGCGCACCGCCGCCAGTTCATTTAATGGCGCGCCACTTTTCGATTGCCGCGTTTTGTGGCAATCGGTCCACTCGTTGTCACCGGGCGTATACACCACGGGGTCTTTCAGTTGCTCAAAGAAATTAAACACGTCCTGGTTGTAGGTCGGGGCGGCACCTGCCGGCAGCGGGCTCAACCCGGCGCCCGTGCAGGGCTGACTGCCCGAGTGGATGTCGCCGATGTGCAGCACCAGGCGCACCTTGGGATCCGCGTTAATCGAGTTGATCAGCAGATTCGCCGCGTTGAACAACACGGGGCCGTACGGCCAATCGCCGAATACCGCCAGCGTTAACGGTTGGTTGGAATGCCCTTCAAACGCGTCGCGATCATCAGCGATGGCCACCATCGGCGACAAGGTTGCGGCCAGCAGTGCTGCAGCGGCTATAATTGATTTCATTGTTTTTCCTTTGATGAATTAGCGCTACTTCGCGCCCGCACAGACCCAGCGGACCGACTGCGATGGTATGCGGCGAATATGACAAATCGATTACAACGCCGGAAACATTTTCATACTCGCAACCCTCACTGCTCGATGGCGCGGCCCAGCGTAGCGTTGCTCACTCGCGCGCCATCGCGACCTGCTATCGTAACGTGCGCAACCGCGACCGTAAAGCACATCCATGGCATATTCGTAAGTATTTGTTTTTATTCAATTTTTTAATACCTATATGCTGCGACCCGCAAGCGGATAGAGCGCACTGGGGCGGCCGAGGCCAACATTATGAACAGCTCATGCCGATTGACAACGCCCGTGCGTGCAAACGAACATTGCAACCGCACACGACGCAGGGTACTGGAGGCCATGGCTTTGATGATGAGTGGACCAATCGCAAATACACGGGCGCAGGGCGCGCCTGCGCCGATGTGGACGCCGGTACCGATTCCGCCGCAGGCGCCCGTGCAAGAAAGTATGGTCGACGTGCAAGGCGCGCGTCTCTGGTATTGGGACACCGGCGGCAGCGGCCAGCCGGTGATACTGCTGCACGCCGGCACGCAAAGCGGCGCGGGCTGGGTGTATCAGCAGCCGGTGCTGGCGCAGGCCGGCTACCGCGTGATCGGTTATTCGCGCCGCGGTTATTTTCGCTCCGACCCCGGCGACGCCGCCGATCCGGGCATCGGTTCCGAAGATTTGCATCAGTTGATTCAGCATCTGCGGCTTAACGCCGTTGATCTGATCGGCGCGGCGCAAGGCGCTTTTTACGTGGCCGACTATGTGCTTGAGTATCCGCGGAAAGTGCGCTCGCTTGCGATTGTGTCCTCCTACATCGGCATCACCGACGCGGACTATGCGGAAGTCAACAATCGCCTGCGGCCGAAGTTTTTTGCGTCACTGCCGCATGATTTTCAGGAACTGTCGCCGTCGTACCGCGCTGGCAATCCTGAAGGCCTCGCGGCGTGGAACGCGCTCACCAAACAAGCGATTCCCGGCGTGCGCGTGACACCACGACGCAAACAACCGTTGACCTGGGCGCGGCTGGAATCGATCAAGCACCCTGCGCTGTTGATGACCGGCGATTCCGATCTCTACACGCCGCCGTCGCTGTTACGCATGCAGGCGCAGCATATGCCGCACGCCGAGGTGCACATCGTTGCCGAGGCGGGGCACAGCCCTTATTGGGAACAGCCGGACGTGTTTAACAAAATCCTGCTGGCGTTTCTAGCGAAACAAAAGCGCTGAGCAAACCACGCTGCCGCTCACTCCGGCTTCGCCCCCGACGCCTTGATCACCTTCGCCCACTTGGCAATCTCGGCTTGAATAAACGCCGCAAACTCTTCCGGCTTGTTGCCCACCGGCTCGGCCGCCTGCGTGAGAAAGCGTTCTTTGATATCGGCCATATTGAGCACGCGCACGGCATCGCTGTTTATTTTGGCGATCACCGCCGGCGGCGTGGCTGTGGGCACCAGCAAACCAAACCACGCGGTGACTTCAAACCCTGGCAACCCAGCTTCGATCATGGTCGGCAAATCGGGCACGCCCGGCAGCCGCTGGGCGCTGGTGACCGCGATGCCGCGCAGCTTGCCGGACCGCACGTAGCCTTGCACCACCGGCGCGTTGTGCATGACGTAATCGAGCTGGCCGCCGATGACATCAATGGTCATTTGCGCGCTCGATTTGTACGGCACATGCATGGTCTTCACACCCGCC
Source organism: Betaproteobacteria bacterium (assembly GCA_043741415.1). GTDB lineage: Bacteria > Pseudomonadota > Gammaproteobacteria > Burkholderiales > SG8-41 > UBA5216. The sequence continues at coordinate 1,439 of JAYUAH010000022.1, read as the reverse complement.
AGCACGTTAAACAATTCGCCCGAGAGATGCTGCGTAGTACCGCTGCCGCCCGAACCAAAAGTCAGCCTGCCGGGATTCTTTTTTGCCAGTGCGATGAAGTCCTTGACGTTGCGCGCGGGCAAGCTGGGATGCAGGCACACAATGTTCGGCGTTTTGGCGAGCAGCGTCACCGGCGCAAAATCTTTTACCGGGTCGAACGGCAGCTTGCCCATCAGCGTGGTGTTGATCGCGATGGGGCCGATGGTGTTGAACAAAATACTGTAGCCATCCGGCGGCGCTTTCGCCACGCGCTCTGTACCGATATGCCCCGATGCGCCGACGATGTTGTCAATGACCACCGGCTGGCCCCACAGCTCACTCAGCTTGGGCCCCATCAAGCGCGACAAAAAATCCGGCGCGCTCCCCGGCGGCGCCGGCAGAATCAGGCGCACGGCTTTCGTCGGCCAAGCCGGTGCTGGGCTGGTCGAAGGCGCTTGCGCGTGCGCATCCACCGTTACGCCGGCGGCAAACAAAACCGCTGTGATTGCTTTCACCCCATCGCGCCTCATCGCATCGCTCTCCGCGTTTTTAGAATTGAACACCAGTGTTCATCAGTGTAATCCAGGATTACACTTTGTGGTCGCGGCAAGCCATGGCACTCCAAAAAATAAATCATTTAAAATCAAATACTTACACTAGAGAGTGCGATCATGACGAATGTGCTGCGCAGCATTCAAGCGTTCAACGCCGGGCGCGACCCCGAGCCGCTCGCGCTCAAATATAAATACATGCGGCAAGACGCGTTCGTGTTTTTGCGCGGCACCTGCCATTTGTTCTACCAGCGTTTGCCCGATGCCGCGGTGTTAAAGCGCGCGCCGCTCACCTGGGTGTGCGGCGATTTACACCTGCAGAATTTTGGCAGCTATAAAGCCGACAACCGCCTGGTGTATTTCGACCTCAACGATTTCGACGAAGGCGCGCTCGCGCCGTGCACGTGGGACTTGGTGCGCTTTCTCGCGAGCGTGCAAATCGGCGCAACAACTCTCGGCGTCAAACCGTCACAGGGTGCCGCGCTATGCCGCACCTTCCTCAATGCGTACGCAGGCGCGCTGGTGCCGGGCAAGGCGCGCTGGATCGAACGCGATACCGCCGAGGGCTTGGTGCGCGATCTGCTCTCGGGCCTGCAATCGCGCTCGCGCAAGGAATTTCTCGACCGGCGCACCGTGCTCAAAAAAGGCCAACGCCGCATCCGCATCGACGGCACGAGGGCGCTGCCGGTCACGCAAACAGAGCGCGTCAGCGTCACGAATTTCATGCGCGATTTCGCTCGCCAGCAGCCGCATGCCGATTTCTACAACGTGTTGGATATCGCCCATCGCGTGGCCGGCACCGGCAGTCTGGGCATCGCGCGATACGTCATACTGATTGAAGGCAAAGGCTCACCGCACGGCAACTACCTG
>JAYUAH010000021.1:0-2704 GCA_043741415.1 Betaproteobacteria bacterium | reverse complement strand
CCTGGCACTCGCCGCAGGCCCTGAGCGCTGGACGGCAACCGAAGGCGGTTATCCCATCATCATTGACGGCGAATGCATCGGCGGTATCGGTGTCTCCGGCGGCACCTGGGAGTTCGATGACCGTGTAGCGCGTACGGCACTGGAATCCATCGGCGCAGGCTTCAAGATAGACAACAAATAATTCAATAAAATCAAATACTTACAAAATGTCATTTAAACCCATTAACGTCGCCTGCCTGGGCATGGGCTGGTGGTCGGACGTGCTCGCCGACGCCATCCAGCGCACGGACAAAATCAATATCGTCTCGTGCTACACGCGCTCGCAAGACAAGCGTGACGCGTTCGCCAAAAAATATTCATGTGCCGCTGCTCCATCATACGAAGCGATACTCGCCGATAAAAATATCGACGCCATTTTCAACACCACGCCCAACAGCGTGCATCGCGAAACCACCGTCGCCGCCGCGCAAGCCGGCAAACATGTGTTTCTCGACAAGCCGATTGCGAACACCGTCGCCGATGGCCGCGCACTGACCGAGGCCTGCCGCAAAGCCGGTGTGATACTCGGCATGGGTTATCAGCGCCGGCGTGAAGGCCATTTTCGCTGGATCAAACAGCAAATCGACGCCGGCGTGTTCGGCAAACTGGTCAACGCCGAAAGCAACATCAGCCGCGACCGTTTCGGCAAAATCGACTTGAATTCATGGCGCTATCAGGCTTCAGGCATGCCGGGCGGGGTGATGCTGCAAATCGGCATTCACTACGTCGATGTGCTCACCTACTTGATGGGCCCGGTCAAAGCCGTCAGCGGACGCGCAGCACAACTGGTGTTGCCCGGTGACAATCCCGATGTCGCGAGCCTGATACTCGAACATGACAACGGCGCACTCTCCACGGTGAACGCCAGCTACGCCTCGGCCTCCGAGTATTATCTGATGAATATTTACGGCAAAGACGCCAGCGCGTATTACGATTTGCACACAGGCCTGCGCTGGTTGAAACGCGGCGAAGACAAACCCACGGCGGTAACCGCGCCGAAGATCGACACCTTCGTCGATCAACTCGAAGAATTCGCTACAGCGGTGCGCGGGCAAGGTTCGCCGGAAGTGGATGGTGAAAAAGCTACAGTGTCGCTGGCGGTGATGCGCGCGGGGATACGCTCGGCGCAGCAAGGGCGGCGGGTGGAGATTGCCGAGATTTTGGCGGACGCAGATGCTTAGCCTGCGCCGGAATGACGGGTTGGTGTGTTATTTACACCTTGCTTTGCTTGCCGTCGTACTAAGCGTTGCGACGTTGACCCACGTTCGTGCACAACCCTACCCCAAACGCACCAACGTCGAGATGACGGTGCTGTTTCCTGCCGGCGCCTCCGCCGATGTAACCGCGCGCGTGCTCTCGCAAGGCATGTCCAAACAACTCGGTGCCAACGTGGTGGTCGTCAATCGCCCCGGTGCGGGCGGCGCCATCGGCTACAAATATGTCGCGGCACGCAATCCCGACGGCTACGCGCTGGTGTGGAATTCCAATTCGATTTCCACTGCTTATCACGCCGGCCAGATGAACATCGACTACCGCGCGTTTGAGCCGGTGGCGCGCGTGCTGGTCGAAACACCGCTGATCGCCGTGCGTGCCGATGCCAAATGGAAAACCTTCAAAGACCTGGTCGCCGACATGAAAGCCCAGCCCGGCAAAATCACCGTTGCCAATTCCGGTATCGGCAGTCACACGCATATGACCAGCGTTGCGCTGTTCAAGACTGCGGGCGCCGAGGTCAATGACGTGCCCTATGCCGCGGCGCAAGTGGTGCCGGCGCTGATCGGCGGCCACGTTGATGTGCTGGTGCTGCTGCCGGCTGCGATCGCCGGCCAATTGAAAGCGGGCACCGTGCGCATGCTCGTCGCGGTATCGGCGCAGCGCGATCCGCTGCTGCCCGATGTGCCCACCGCGCAGGAACTCGGTTACAAAGTTGCGCTGGATGCCTGGCGCGGTGTGGCCGTGCCCAAGGCCACGCCGAAGTCGGTGATCGCCGCACTGGAAAATGCCATACGCGTAACCGTGCACAGCGCTGAGTTTGCGGCTGCCAGCGAAAGACTTTATGTGAAGCCCGCATTCCTGCCCGCCGCCGAATTCGGCGCGCTGATTGCGAAAGAAGACGCAGAACTCGCACGCATCATGCAGCACGTTGGATTTAAAAAATAATCGTTTAAAATCAAATACTTATGAAGTCTCCTCATTGGCAGTGGCCGGGCAACAAACGCATCGCGGTGATATTCAATGTATGCCTCGAAGCATGGTCCGACGGCAAGGCGCCGGGCATCAGTCCGATGGGCAATCCGCTGCCGCATGGCGTGCTCGATAACACCGCAATCTCGTGGGCGGCGTACGGCGCCACGCGCGGCATTTATCGATTGATGGATTCGTTCGCGCGCTACCACGTAAAAGCCAGCGTGCTGACCAGCGCCGTGCTCGCAGAGCGCACACCGGCTACGGTGAAAGCCGTGGGCGATGCGGGACACGAAATTGTCTCGCACTCGTATGCGATGGACGTGATGCCGGTGATGATGAACGAAGCCGAAGAACGCAAGAACATAAAGCGCTGCACTGATCTCTTGCAACATGTGTCCGGCAAAACCATCACCGGCTGGTTAAGCCCGCGCGCCACACCCAGCGCCAACACCGCGCGCCTGCTGGCCGATGCGGGCTA
>JAYUAH010000020.1:0-2710 GCA_043741415.1 Betaproteobacteria bacterium | reverse complement strand
CCGCTGGCCGAGCTGCCGTCGGAAAAATGCGCGGTGATTTGATCCGCGCTTTCCTCGAAGCGCGTGAACGTCATGCCGAAGTGGTAATTTTTTTCAGACAGCATGTCTTTGAGCGGGCGGTAGAAACGCACCCACGAACTCATGTAGCGGCTCACGAGTTTTCTGGCGATGACCTTGCTGCTGCTGTCGTAAAACACGCGGTCACTGACTTTGATGCCGATGGTGTTGTCGATCACCACACCGAGCCGGCGCGGCGTGTCGAACATTTCATCGTGGGTGGCAATGCCCGTGCCGCGTGCGGCGAGATCGTCGGCTACGCGCTCAAGGACTTCGACTTCCCAGCCGATCATGCGCAGTAGATTGACCGCACACAGGCCGCCGAGCGAGCCGCCGATGATGACGGCTCGTCGTGTTTTCATTGATGAAACGCCGCTTAACTGGCGTGCGGCGTCGCCCAATGCCCCGCGTCGTAGCCTGGGCGATAGTTGCGGTTGGTCTGCACCGGATTACGGTTCACCAGCGGACGCGCATACAGCGGATGCGTGACGCTGCGCACTTCGTGCTCGATGGTGTAGAGGAATTTGCCGCTGTCCGGGTCGATGATGTCCTTGAAGCGATATTGATACTGATCGCTCTCTTCGGTGATCAGCCCCTTGGCTTTCAACCATTGGTGCGGGCCGGAAAAATCGGCGATGTAGATTTGCAAATGGTGGCCATCGTATTCGGGTATCGGCTTGGTCGTCTCACGGAAAATCAGATGCTGATTGTGCCCGACCAGCACGTGTGCAGCACGGCCCGCTTTGTCATCGACCACTTTGGCGGGCGCTTTGATCGCCTGATTGTAGAAACGCGCGATGCCATCGGCCACGCCGGGCGGCACATCGAACTCAACATACGGCATACCCAGAATCACACCGCCGAAACGCGAGGGGTCCGGCTCATACACACGAATTTTGTTGCCCCACGGGCAGGTGGCTTCAACATAATCGCCGCAATCCTTGTACGCAAATTTGGTGCCGGCCAATTTCGGCGTCACGTATTCCAAACGCTTGAGCAACGCAGCACGATCGGGCTGCACGATGCCGGTGTGTCCACGCAGCACCTGTGGCGCACGCGCGGGCATGTGTATCTGGCTGCGGCCGATGTTCACCCACATGTTTTCCAGGCCAGTCATGATGTACGGGTCGCGCGTTAAGCCGAGGCCGGTGATGTAAAACAGAATCGCAGGAATCTGATCGGGCACGGTGGTATTCGTGTGTTCCAGCCACACGGAATTGCCGATGTCTTCAGCGGCACGGTCAAAAGTGGGTTGCGTGTTGTTGTCCATCCAAGCCTCCAGTTTATGCAATGAGAAATTCGGGTGCGTGCGCGTAGCAGCGTATGAATACGAATTCTAGCGCGAAGTCGTGTATTGTTGATGCCAACGTCCGGATAATGTCCTCCATGCACAAAACTCGTAAGTATTTGATTTTATTGTGAAATTAAATATTCGTTTATTTTTCTGCCTGACGCTGAGTTGTAATCTTGCGGGCACGCTCTCGCTGCCGTCTGCGCACGCGCAAGATCGTGCGAATAACTTTCCACTAAAAGCCATGCGCATCGTCACCGGTTCCGCGCCCGGCGGCCCGCTCGATTTCAGTTCACGCCTCGCGGCGCAAAAACTGTCGGAAGCGTTCGGTCAACCGGTGGTGGTCGAACCGCGCACCGGCGCCAGCGGCACCATTGCTACCGAGTATGTCGCGAAAGCCGCACCCGATGGCTACACACTGGGCGCGGGCAGTATGGCGACGATGTGCGTGGTGCCGCATCTGTATGCGCGTCTCGGTTATGACCCGATCAAGGATTTCGCCCCAGTGACTATTATTTCGGCGGTGGATTTTGTGATTGTCACGCACCCCTCGGTGCCGGCGAAGCAACTGAAGGAACTGATTGCGCTGGCCAAAGCGAACCCCGGCAAACTTTCATTCGGCACGGCGGGCGCGGGCTCGGTCACGCATCTCGGTATCGAGTTGTTGAAGAGCATGGCGGGCGTGAATTTTCTGCACGTGCCGTACAAAGGCGCCGCACCGGCGCTGATTGATCTGATCGGCGGACAAACCGATTTGATGTACGACAGCGTACTCACCGCCATGCCGCATATACGCACCAGCAAAATACACGCCATCGCACTGGGTTCGCCGACGCGCTCGCCGCTGTTGCCGCAGCTCCCCACCGTCGCGGAATCGGGCCTGCCCGGTTTTGACGCCAGCACCTGGTTTGGCATTATTGCACCCGCCGCCACGCCGCGCGACATCGTAAACCGCATCAACGCCGCGGTGGTTAAAGGTATTGGTGATAAAACCGTGACGCAGCGCCTGCTCGATCAAGGCATGTCACCGGTGCTCAACACGCCGGAACAATTCGCGGAACGCATCAAACAGGATTTACCGCGCTGGGGGAAAGTGATCAAGGCTGCGGGCATCAAAGCCGATTGACGCGATTGATGGGTAGTGCGGTGATTGATGTTCGGGAACGTAATTTGACCGGTTGCAGGGCGGCAGATACAGTGGGGCCTATACAAAAAAAGGGGGCATGATGCGTAGCGTGTGGCGCACGGTGTGCGCGGTGTTCGTTCTGTTGTCGTTGGCGGCGTGCCAAAGCGGGCCGCGCTACAACCCGGATCGTCCAGACAATCAGGCGGAGTCGTGGAACATGCGGGTTGTCGGCTTCC
>JAYUAH010000019.1:0-2712 GCA_043741415.1 Betaproteobacteria bacterium | reverse complement strand
TGGTTAAAAACAGCGGCCGCGGCATACACATCGACAAGGGCAGTATTGCGCGCATTCTCAACACCACCGTTGAGGCGAGCGGTGGCATCGGCATCGACGTCACCGGCGCCTCCTACGCCTACATCGGCGTCTATATTCCCAGGGTGCCCGCGCTGGCACCCAACATTATCCGCAACAATGGCGGCCCCGGCATCAACATCGAACGCACGTCGGGCGCGTGGATCGTGGGCAACACCATCAGCAACAACAAAGAAAGCGGCATTACTGTTCACCGCAATGCGCAGGCTGACGTCATCGCCAACGTGATTAACGCCAACGGTGGTGATGCGATTTCAGTAAGCTACGGCAGTGGTGTGAATTTCAACAGCGAGCCGCGCCGCGACGGACCGAATCAGACGGCGGCAGGGCAGAGCAACGGCGGTGTTGCGATTCGCTGCACGATAGGCGGCTACGTTGACGGGCCTATGGGTACGCTGGCGGGAAGCCAAGGCGTGAAGGCGATAGACAGTGGTTGTGTCGATCGCGTGACCGCGGCACGGTGATCAGCAAAAGTCGGGCGGGAATAGCGTAGCGCATCCCGCCCTAGGCAGCATTGCCGAGCGGCGGGATTCACTTCGTTTCTCCCGCCCTACGTGCTAAAACCCATATAACGCCGCACTCCCCTGATTCGCAATCGCCTGCGAAGCCCGCAACAAACAAACCTGATTCGTTCCATCCGAATGCAAAAAGCTCGAGGCATCACGCAGGTATTTTTCAACCGGGTGGTCGTACATGATCGACGCACCACCCAGAATTTCACCCGCGAGCCGGGCACATTCAAATGCGGTTTCAGAGGCGTTCACTTTCGCCAGCAAACCGAGTGCGCGCGCTTCGGGCTGCTTGCGATCGGCCAGCCACGCGGCCTTCCAGATTTGCAGACGCGCGGCGTCGAGCTTCATCGCCATGGTGCCGAGCATCATGGCCACCGGCGCCAGTTCAACAATCGGCTTGCCGCCCTGTATGCGTTTCTTGGCGTAGTCGAGCGCATATTCATACGCCGCGCGGCCCACGCCGAGCGCGGTGGCTGCTGCTTCGGCTTTGCTGCCCCACATATAGTCGCTGCGTAGCCGCCCGAGGAGGCCTTCGCCCACCAGCATATTGCTCACCGGCACACGGCAGTTTTCAAAGTGGAAGGTGCCGTTGGTGGCGAGGCGCTGGCTGCTTTTTTCATGGAAGAATCCGTCGCGAAAACCCGGTGTGTCTGACGGCACGATAAAAATGCTGCCGCCTTCACGCAGCGTTTTTTTCGTGTCGGTACGTGCCACCACGAAGTACAGCTTGGCCATGCTGCCGTTGGAAACGTAGCGCTTGGTGCCGTTCAACACGTATTGATCGCCGTCGCGTACCGCGGTGGTTTTAAAATCGATGTCGGGTGCATCGTAAAAACCCTGATGATCCGAGCCCGCGCCGACTTCGGTGATGCCAATGGCGGTGGTGGCTTCGGGATCGGCAACGAATTTGGGGATGAAGCGCTGCTGTTGTTCGGCGTTCATCGCTTCGCTGAACAGGTGCGCCATTTTCCAGCATTGATCCATGATCACCGCGAAGCCGAGATCGCCCACCGCGAGTTCTTCGCCAACCAGGCACATGGTAAAAATGTCGCACGCTGCACCGCCGAATTTTTTCGGTACGCCCATCGTGCGTATGCCTTGTTGATCCGCTTCGCGTATCCAATCCCACGGGATGCGCTCGGCAGCGCTGGGCAAGCGGTCGCGCCGTATGACATCGGGTTTGATGAATTTTTCGGTGAATTCGCGCGCGAGATTGCGCCAGCGCAGTTGCTCTTGAGTGAGACTGAAATCCATGAATGGCCTGTAGATGGAAGTGAATCGTAAGTATTTGTTTTTATTAAGTTTTTTAAATAAGGCGATTTGTCGATTATACGCGCTCAGCCGAGCAGCCGGCGTTGCTGCCACTTGCGCAATGCAACGATCATCCACACCGCTTCGACCACGCCGAACGGCCACGCGCCTTGCAAAAATCCGTAGATCGAGCCGAGGCCGCAGGCGAATGCAAATCCCAGCGTATACCAGCGGCTGCGCGGTTCGAGCGCGTAGCACACCATCATCGCGGTTACGGCGAATACGCCGAAGGCTGTGAGCGCGTCCATTCTTAATCGTCAGTCTGCGCGTATACCGACTTTGCACATCAGTTTGCGGACCTGCGCGGTTTCGGATTTCAGGTAGTCTGCAAATTCTTCGGTAGTGAAGGGCATGGGTTCGGAGCCGACGTTGGCAAGCCGCTTGTCGGCTGCGTCGGATTTAAGGCCTTTGAACAGTTTTTTCATGCGCCGATTTTGCATCATTACGCTGCCGATATAAACTGCGGCGATTAAATGCAGCGGAGCATATCGATTATGGAAATTCGTCGCATGGGCCCCATCGGGGCGGAAATTACCGGGGTCGACGTCAAGGCCATGGACGAGGCGACGTTCGCTCGCATTTATCAGGCATGGCTCGACAGTAATGTGATTTGCGTGCGCGATCAGCAGTTGGAGATTCCGGATTACCTCACTTATAGCCGGCGCTTCGGCGTGGTGTGTCCGCATCCGTCCAAAGTAACGCGCCATGCGGATTTTCCAGAACTCACGCTGCTCGGCATCAACAAGTTTCGCGCCGATGGCACGCTCGACAAAGAGATCTACCGGCGCGGTGGCGAGGGCTTTCATACCGA
>JAYUAH010000018.1:0-2717 GCA_043741415.1 Betaproteobacteria bacterium | reverse complement strand
GTCATGAAGCCGTAGTAATTGCGCGAGTCAGTTGCTAGAATCAATCAATGACACGGCGGTGTTGGCACTCCCTTCAACGACGGCCGATGGTGGTCCTTCACAACTCTCATAGCGCACTACATTACATTGGAGCGATTTTCATGCGGACATTGGCTTTCGTAGCATCGGCAGCGGCTTTTTTGATTGCGTCAACGGCGGTTGCGCAGACTCAACAGGATCTCATCAAGGGCAGCGCCAACACCGACAACGTCGTGAACTACGGCATGAGCTACAGCCAGCATCGCTACAGCACGCTCACGCAAATTAACAAGAGCAACGCGAAGAAGCTGGTGCCGGTGTGGAGCCTGTCGCTGGAAAACGAGCTCGGCGAACAAGGCCAGCCGATGGTGTATGACGGCGTGATGTTCGTCACCAACGCCAAATACACGGCAGCCATTGATGTCGCAAGCGGCAAGCGACTGTGGCGCACGGCGGTGGATTTTGATCCGGAGACGCCGCGCGTGGTGTGCTGCGGCCAATCGTATCGCGGGCCGGTGCTCTACAACGGCAAGCTCTATCGGGGTACGCTCGATGCGCATCTCGTCGCGCTCGATCAAAAAACCGGCAAGCAAGTGTGGAAAACCAAAGTCGCAGAATGGAAAGAAGGCTTCTCTATTATTGGCGCGCCGCAGTTGGCGAATGGCGTGCTGATCACCGGCATCTCCGGTGCGGAATTCGGCGTGCGCGGTTTCCTCGACGGTTACGATCCGGAAACCGGCAAGCAGTTGTGGCGCCGTTATACGATTCCGGCCGCGGGTGAAAAAGGCAGCGATACCTGGCCCAATGCCACGGCGGCATCTCGCGGCGGCGGCTCGACGTGGATTACTGGGTCGTACGATCCGCAGCTTGATCTGGTGTATTGGGGCACCGGCAATGCCGCGCCGTGGAATCCGGAATCGCGTGCGGGCGACAATCTTTACACCGCCTCGGTGCTGGCGATCCGCCCCAAGACCGGCGAAATCGCGTGGCATTACCAACTGGTGCCGAACGAAATGTTCGACCTTGACGCGAATTGGGAATGGATCATTGCCGATATTCCACATCAGGGCCAAACGCGCAAAGTCATTATGCATATGAGCCGCGGCGGCTTTTTGTATGTGGTGGATCGCACCAATGGGCAATTGATTGCGGCGCCGGCATTCGAGAAAACCAGTTGGGCGAGTCATGTGGACATGAAAACGGGGCGACCGGTGGAAACGGCGCTGGCCAAAGATTTCCGCGCCGGCAAACAAATTGAATTGTGGCCAGGTCAGTGGGGTGCGAAGAATTGGGCGCATGCGGCATTTAATCCGGAAACCGGTTTGCTGTATGCCAACACCATGCACAACTCGCGCCTGGTTAAAAAAGAATCGCCGGGCGAATACAAAGTGGGCGCGCGTTATGTCGGCCTTGAAAATCTTCCCGCGCCGCGCGAGGCGGGGCGGCCCATCGGGCATATGGACGCAATCGATCCGCTGACCGGCAAACAAAATTGGCGCGTGCCGGTGCAAGACACGCCGAGCTATAGCTCGATGCTGGCGACCAAAGGCGGCTTGCTGTTCACCGGCAAGGCCACCGGCGAATTTACCGCGGTCGATATGGATAGCGGCGCAACGCTGTGGCAATTCAAAACGCCGTCGGGCATTAACGCGCAGCCGATTACGTTTACGCATAAGGGCAAGCAGTACGTGACCATACAGTCGGGCCTCGGCGGCACGGGTGTATTGCGCATGGGCGACTTTTTCCAAGGGCAGCCACGCGGTGGTTCGGTGTGGACGTTTGCGCTGGCGGATGATTAATTCGCACAAATAACCAGGAATATAAAAGTGTTTAAAATCAAATACTTAGCGTGCGCGTCGCTAATGGCGTTGATTGCCGCTTGTGCGACTGAAAACATGGGGCCGGTGCCCGAAGCTACCAAAACCGGCGTCGGCCCCACCGATGCCGAATTGATCAGCGATAAGGCCAGCACCGACAATGTGCTCACCTACGGCATGGGGTATGACCAGAACCGTTACAGTCCGCTCAAGCAAATCAATAAGTCGAACATCAAAAAGTTAACGCCGGTGTGGACGGCAGGCCTCGAGAACGAATTCGGCGAGCAGGCGCAGCCAATGCTCTACGACGGCGTGCTGTATATCAGCAACGCCAAGTGGACGTTCGCGATTGATGCGCTCAGCGGCAAGCAAATCTGGCGCACGCCGACCAACTTCACGCCGGAAACGCCGCGCGTGGTGTGCTGCGGCGTTTCGAACAAAGGTGTCGCGCTTTACAAAGGAAAAGTGTTTCGCACCACGCTTGACGCGCACGTGATTGCGCTCGATCAAAAAACCGGCAAAGAAATCTGGCGGCAAAAAGCGGCCGAGTGGAAAGAGGGTTACTCGCAAACCGTGGCGCCGCAAATCGCCAATGGCGTGCTGATCACAGGCATCTCGGGTGCGGAGTTCGGTATCCGCGGCTTCATCGACGGCTGGGACCCTGAAACCGGTAAAAAACTGTGGCGGCGTTACACCACCGCCGGCCCCGGTGAAAAAGGTCATGAGACGTGGGAGCCGCGCGATTCGTACAAGACCGGCGGCTCCAGCACCTGGATCACCGGTTCGTACGATCCGGAACTGGATCTGGTGTATTGGGGCACTGGCAATGCCGGGCCGTGGAATCCCAAGTACCGCAAGGGGGACAACCTCTACGCGGCTTCG
>JAYUAH010000017.1:0-6430 GCA_043741415.1 Betaproteobacteria bacterium | reverse complement strand
CAGCGGTTCCTGATCGAACACGTCGAGCACAGCGCCGCCGAGTTCGCCTGTATCCAATCGTTCGCGCAGCGCTTCGTAATCGACAATCGGCGAGCGGCCGACGTTGACAAAGCCCGCGCCCGGTTTCAGCAGGTTGATGCGCTCGCGGTTGACGAGTCCGCGTGTTCCATCGGTGAGCGGCGCGGTGACTATCACAAAATCCGCTTTCGGCAGCACGCTGTCGATACGCGCCGACGACACCACGCGGTCGGCGGGCCGGGTGGCTTTGCCGCTGCGCGTGACGGCAATCACGTTGAGCCCGAGTTTTTTCGCGGCGCGGCCCGCGCCCTGGCCCAGATCACCAAAGCCCACAATGACCACGGTTTTGCCGCTGATCGGCGTGGTGAAGATGCCTTTCCACACGCGATCGTGTTGATTTTTGATCACTTCCGGCAGGCGCGATTGCAGCATCAGTAGCGCCATCAGGCACGACTCTTCGGCTTTTTCGCCATGCGCGCCGGTGTTGTTGGTGAGCACAATATCCTGCGGCAGCCAGCTCATCGGCATCAGGCCGTCGACGCCGGCACTGGTGGTTTGTATCCACTTCAAGTTCGGTGCACGCGCGCGCAGATCGTCTTTCGGCGGCGCGGAGTTGATCATGAAGTCCGCGGTTTTGAGCGCCTCGCCGAGGATTTCGTTGTCCTGCCCCACAGTGACACGCAATTTTTTGGCCAGTGCGCGATGGCGTTTAGCTGCCGCCGCCCAATCCGCTTCGTGCAGTTGAAAAATCACCGGACGCTTGCGGCCCGATTCGAGGTGTAAGTGGTAAGTATTTGTTTTTATTGACATTTTATTCCGTTAGAGCGGGATGGCGACGAGTGTGTCGTAGCGCCACGAGTCGGTGATGACGATGCGTTTTTGCAACAACGCATGATCGCCGTCGATAATTATTTCGTCGAGGTAGCGCCCGGCGCTGAACACCATCATTTCGCCGTCCTGCATGGTGCGCACGACGATGTAACTGCTTTGCGTTTTATAGTGGCCATGGACGTGTTCGAGAATTTCCGTGGGGCCGATCACATGGCGATACACGTGCGGTTCGAACACATTGACTTCGCGCACCGAATTCACGCGATCTTCGAGCATGCCGCGGTTATCGCAGAACCACAGGCCGATGGGCAAGCCTTGCTCGTAATCGCGGCGCGAAATGATTTGGTAAATACATTGCTCGGTAAACAACTGCGGCCAACGTTCGAGTTCGTCGTTGTCGATGACGTTGGCGTATTGCGTCATCAGGCGCGCTATGGCGTCGCGCGCGGCGGTGGCGGAGGTGAGATCAGACATTGAGCAGCTCCCGGTAACGTTTCCAGAAGCCACGCACCGAGGTTTCAGTGGCGCGCGTGGGCATCGAGCCCACGCCGGTGCCGCCCATTTCGATCACTGCAACGCCGTCGAGATCGCCGGCTATGCCTTTTTGCACAAAGCCGCCGATCATGCCGTCTTCCATCGATACCAATCCCGCCGGGCCGACCAGATTCGATTGCTTGTTGCGCACATAGGTTTGCTCGGGTGTGTCTTCCTCGAAGCCGAAGAGCGTCCACACCAGTTCGCAGGCGCCGGGCCCGCGCGTGACGATCTGGCGTGTGGCCAGCGAATTGAGGATTTGATGCAGCACAAAGCCGGGGAAAATGCTTTGTATGCAACTGGTGATTTGATCGGGATACTCCATCCACTGGTCGATCAGCGACGGATCCTTGAGGCCATAGTCTTCTTTTTGCGCACGGATCATGCCGGAGTCGTAGACCGCGTCGCCCTTGTCGGTGAAGCGCTTGGTGAAGGTGATGTGATGCCAGTTACGGTCGTCTTGTTTGGTGCCGCCATCCGCAGAGAGCCGGTTAATTTTGAAGGTCGAGAAAAACGCGTGCAGCAGACTCGGATGATAATTGTCGCGGCTGTTTTCGATGTACAGCTTCCAGTTGTTGCGCATGTACTGGCTGTAGCGGCCGAGCAGTTTGATCTTGCCGTAAATCGTGCGCTCGATATGCGCCACCATCACCGGGCCGAGGTAATCGCGCAGCGGCAGCGTTTCATCCGAGAGGGTGCCAAAAATGAGGCCGCGGATGGTTTCCACGCGCAGGCGTATCAGTTTGTGCTGTGACTTATCAAACGTTTCCGGCATGCCGCCTTTTTGCTGGATGCCTTTTTCAAACGCGATGGCGGTGAGATTGCCGTCGAAATCGTAAATCCAGTTGTGATACGGGCACACGAAGTTGTGCGCGCGTTCGCGTTTACCTTTCGCTTGAAAGCAAATAATCGAGCCCTTGTGCACGCAACGATTGACTAGCGCGCTGATGCTGTTATCTGCGCGGCGCACCACGATAATCGGTGTGTCGCCGACGCTGGTGGTCATGTATTCACCGGCGCTGGGAATCTCCGCCTCGAGCCCCAGATAATGCCAGGTGGGGCCGCGGAAAATCAGGTCTTGTTCCCACGCATAAAGTTCGGCATCGGAAAACACCTGCAACGGCACGCGCGTGATGCCTTCTTTGGGCCAGCGCAGAATATCCGCGATGGGGCGCGCTGCTACGGCTTGACTCATGGTCTATGCTCCTGCTATTGCGCTTCGATCCTGGCGGCGCGAATGATTTCGCCCAAGCGCTTCAGATCGGTGTGGGTGGCCGCGAGCAACTCGGCGGGCGTGCCGAAAGAAACCTCCGCGCCGCTCAACGCCATTTGCTCGCGTACTTCCGGCAGAGACAACGTGCGCGCGAATTCCTTGTTCAGCCGCTCGATGATGGGCTTGGGGGTGCTCGCCGGCGCGTGCGCGGCGATCCACAGCGTGCTGGCGTATCCGGTTAATCCGGCCTCACTCATGGTCGGTAGATCGGGCAAGTTGAGTGCACGCTTGGGTGTGGTCACGGCCAGCGGACGCACGCGATTGGTTTTGATGTGCTGCGTCATCGATAACGCGGTATCAAAAATCAGCGGTACTCGGCCGGAAAACACATCGGGGTAGGCGACTGCGGCACTTTTGTAAGGCACGTGCGTCAACTGCAGGCCGGCCATGTGCGCCATCATCGCGCCGGAGAGATGGCCCATGCTGCCGACACCCGATGACGCATAGGCCAGCAAGCCGGGCTTCGCTTTTGACAAGGCAATTAATTCTTTCACTGACTTGACCGGCAGTTCCGGATTCACCGCCAGCAGTTGGGGTGTGATTGCGACCATGGTGATGGGTTCGAAATCCATGATCGGATCGTACGGCAGTTTCTTGTACAAATAGGGCACCAGAGCATGCGTGCCGGTACTGGACAACAGAATGGTGTGCCCATCCGGATTGGCTTTGGCTACGATATCGGTGCCGATAGAACCACCGGCGCCGCCGCGATTATCCACCACTAAAGTCTGGCCCAGTGCATCGTGCATTTTCGCCGAGAGTATGCGGCCGATGATGTCGGAGGTGCCGCCGGCAGCAAACGGGATGACGAAGCGTATCGGGCGCGAGGGGTAGTCGGCGGCTAGGGCGCTGGTCGCCAGGCATGTTAACGATACGCCGAGCGCAGCGCGCCAAGTACGGTCATGCAACGTCGGGCACATTTTGATTCCTTGTGAGCGAGGACGCAATCGTTCGCTTGTTCAGTTGCCGCGCATGGGCACTTTGGCCGCAAAGGCCGAGCCGCGCACGCACAGCCGCCCGCGCGGGTCCTGCCACAATTTTTCGTCGGTGTGCAATTTGCCCAGCGCGCGTGAGACGGCTTGAAAGGTGTAGTCGGCGAAACGCTCGGCGACCGCCGTGTAATACAGCGGCTCTGTTGCAATCACTTTGAGTATCGCTGCGGCGAGGGCGTTGATGCTGCTGTCGCCCATGTCATCTTTCGCCGGTACAGGATCGCGCTTGCCGATGGCGTAGTCGGCAATTTTCGCGGTGTCGGCGTAGGCGTAAGCGATGCGCTCGAAGCGCTCGCGCGGGATGCCTTCGCTGATGGTGGCGTCGATGCCGACTTTGGCGCCGATGGGCACCACGCCGTGCGGCATCACCGCGAGGCTGGGATCGAGCGGCTTGGCGCGTGCGCCGGGAATGATCATCACATCGCGGTCACCCTGAACGCGCGTGGCAATGGCCCATTCCACATCCATCGCGTTGTGCACGTCGATGTCGTCATCCACTACGACGACGTGTTTAAGGTCGAGCACAGAGAGTGCGGCGAGCAATGCATTCTTGCCTTCGCCTGCCTGCTTTTTGATGGAAATCACCGCGTGCCAGAACGCGCAGCCGCCGAGCGTGACGTTGATGTCTTTCACCTGCACGCCGGCATTTTTGAGCGCGGCACGTATGGCGGCATAGCGCGTGGGGGCGGCAAGCCAGGTGTTTTCCCACGGCATGTGCAGCGCGTAGTAAATGGGATCGCGGCGCATGGTCACCGCCTTGATGCGCACCAGCGGATTCCAGTGCAGCCCGCCCATCAACCGCGTGAATTCGCCGAAGCGGCCTTCGGGATTGGTCCAGCCGGTTGGTAGAATTTCGCCTTCGAGCACCA
Source organism: Betaproteobacteria bacterium (assembly GCA_043741415.1). Classification (GTDB taxonomy): domain Bacteria; phylum Pseudomonadota; class Gammaproteobacteria; order Burkholderiales; family SG8-41; genus UBA5216. The sequence goes on along the minus strand of JAYUAH010000017.1, from coordinate 1,913 downwards.
TTTCCGCGTCGGCGACGCACGGCAGGTCGATGGTTTCGCATTGCGCGAGTTCGACCGGCGCACCGCGGATGCCGCCGGTGATGCCCATTTCATCCACGCCGATGGGCGCACGAAAATTCGCGCCCATGATTTCAATCGGATGGGTGCCGATGGAAATCGAAATCGGACACACCCGCCCGGTTTCGAACGCGCGTTGCGCATATAGGCGCATATTGTTTGGTGTGACGATATCGATGCCGGTGAGATTTTTTTCTTTCAACATGAAGCGATAGCAACCGGAGTTCAAGCCATACTCGGGGTCGCTCGCCATCACCACGCCCGCGGTAATCATCGGCCCGCCGTCGTAAATCGACGACATCGGCACCGGCAGCTTGAACAGGTCGACCTCGTCGCCTTTCATGATCACCTGCTTGTGCGCAGGCGTTTCGACGTAACGCGGCGCAATCGGATGATCGATACCGTAGCGCAAGCGTTGTTCGATTTCACCATACTCAATGCAGCCCATGGACATCATCGCGCGCTCACGCGAACGGATGATGCCCGACACCACCGGCATGTCGTAGCCGATGACGTTATGAAAAAACAGCGCCTTGTCGGATTGATCGACCAGCGTTGCGATGTGGCGGATGTCGACGGGTTGTTTGATGTCGATCATCTCGCCGGCACTGCGCAGCCGGTCGAGAAACTGGCGGAAATTCTCTGTGAGGGGTTTCATAAAGTACTCAATAAAAACAAATAGTTACGATTTATTGCCGATTTGCCTCGTGGTGGCTTACTTTGGCTTAGGCGGGGGCGGCGGCGCGGTGTAGTACGTGCCGCGCCCGCTGGCGACCAGTGCGCCTTCGCTGTCGTAGACGTACGCTTCGGCGGTTGAATACTGACCGCCCATGCGCACGACTTTCGTTTTGGCGATTAAGTCGCCTGGCATCGCGGCCTTGTGATAATCGACGCGAATGTCGATGGTGGGTACGGGGCGCCCCAACTCAACCGCAATCGCGTAATCGGCGGCCACATCGATGATCGCGGCGAGTATGCCGCCGTGAGTGTAACGCCGCTCGGGATTGACCACCCAGTCTTCGCGCCAGGTGGCTTTGAGTTCCAGTTCGCCGCCGCCCATTTTTAAAACCTTGAATCCCAGCCAGCGATTGAACGGCCCCACCGCGAGACGCTGCTCCAGACTTTCGAGGGTGAATTTTGCTTCAGACATTGGCGATATCTCCCGCGCTCGCAACCTGTTGTACCAGGAGGCGCAATTGTTGTTGATCGATTTTATTGGTGCCGGCGAGCGGCATCTGTTCGAGGAAAAACACCCGCCGCGGGTGCTGGTACGCCGGCCCGTTGGCCAGCGCGAATTGTTTGAGATCATGCTCGGTGGCTGGCTTGTCTTTGCGCAACACGACGAACGCGTACGGCACCTGGCCCTTCATATCGTGTTCGAACGGCATCACATAGGCCTGATGCACGGCCGGATGTTTTTCCAGCAGCGACTCCACTTCGATCGGGAAAATATTTTCGCCGCCACACACAAACATATCGTCATTGCGTCCCACAAAATAATAAAACCCCTCGGCATCGCACCGGCAGATATCACCGGTGTAGTACCAGCCGTCGCGCAGGCGCTTGGCGGTTTCAGCAGGCAGGTTGTGATACGCAAGAAGCAGGCCAGGGTTTTTCAACACCAGTTCACCGACACTGGCGGTCGGCCCATCGACGAGTTTTGCATCGGTGCCGGCATACGGAAAGCCGATGGAGCCCAGCGGGCGTGGCTTGCCCTGCGGATGCGGCCCCAGCGGCACCGGGCCGCCTTCGGTGACGCCGTAGACCACCAGCGCTTCAGCGTTCGGAAAGGTGGTTTTCAGTTCGCTCAATAACTGTGCGGAGGAGGGCGCCGAGCCCATCATAATGGTGCGCAC
>JAYUAH010000016.1:0-14496 GCA_043741415.1 Betaproteobacteria bacterium | reverse complement strand
ATCAAGGCAAGCTGTGCATCAAAGGCATATTCGAACACGAGCTGTTCAATTCATCGAACCGCGGCAAGACGCCGCTGATGCGCGAGAAGGCGATTGATCCGTACCGCGAAGCGAGTTGGGACGAAGCGCTCGACCATACCGCCGCCGAATTCAAACGCATCATGGAAAAATACGGCCGCGACAGCGTGGCCATCGTATCCACTGGCCAGATACTCACCGAAGAGTTCTACACGCTCGGCAAACTCACGCGCGGGGTGATCGGCACCAACAACTACGACGGCAATACCACGCTGTGCATGGCGTCGGCGGTGTCGGGTTACAAGCGGTCATTCGGTTCCGACGGCCCGCCCGGCTGCTACGACGATTTCGATTCCACCGAGTGCCTGCTGGCGTTCGGCTCCAACTTGCCGGAGCAGCACCCGATCATTTACTGGCGCCTGAAAATGGCGCTGGAGAAGCGCAAGTTTCCGGTAATCGTGGTCGATCCGCGCGTCACCATGTTTGCACAAATGGCGGATATTCATCTGCCGATTACGCCGGGTACCGATCTCGCGCTGTTGAACAGCCTCGCGCATGTCATCCTTAAAGAAAACCTGCACGATCGCGCTTACATTGCAGCGCACACGACGGGCTTCGAGGAATTTTCGGCGACGGTTGCGCAGTACGATCCGGTGACTGCGGCCGCGATTTGCGGTATCGACGAAGACACCATCCGCCACGTGGCACGGCTCTATGCCAAGGCGGGCGCGGCGATGTCGATCTGGACCATGGGTATCAACCAAAGCACGCACGGCTCGGATGGCGTGGCGGCGATCAACAGCCTGAATCTCATCACCGGCAATATCGGCAAGCCGGGCGGCACCAGCTTGTCGATTACCGGCCAGTGCAACGCCATGGGTACGCGCGAATGGTCGTCGTGTTCCGGGCTTCCCGGTTACCGCGCACTGGAAAAAGAGAAAGACCGCGAAACCATAGGCAAATTCTGGGGCGTCGATCCGGAGTTTTTCCCCAAGCAGCGCGGCATGTTCATGACTGATATTTTTCCCGCGATGGAAACCGGGCAGATCAAAGCGCTGTGGCTGGTGGCGACCAATCCGATGACCTCGATGCCGAACACACCGCGCATCAAAAAGACCTTGCAGAACCTGGAGTTCATGGTGGTGCAAGACGCCTACAGCGACGTCGAGACCACCAACTACGCGCACGTTTTTTTGCCCGCCGCGTTGTGGGGCGAGAAAGAAGGGTGCTTCACCAATACCGAGCGCCGCGTCAACCTGGTGCGCAAGGTGATGGAGCCGCACGGTAATGCCAAGCCGGACTTGTGGATATTCAACCAGTTGGCGAAGCGTTTCGAGCAAGGCCGCAAGATGCACTTTCCGGAAACATCGGCCGGCGTGTTCGACGAAATGCGCGAACTTTCCAAGGGGCGCATGTTGAATTATTCAGGCATGACGCACGACAAAATCGAAGCGCAGCGCGGCATCCAGTGGCCGTGCGCCGAAGGCGCGGAAACCGGCTCGCCGCGCCTCTACACCGATGGCGTGTTTCAGTATCCGGACGGCAAGGCTAAACTGCTGTCGCTGCCGTTCATCGATAACAACGAGCGGCCGGACACGCAATTTCCGTTCTGGCTCAACAGCGGTCGCGTGGTCGAGCATTTTCATACGCGCACGCGCACCGGCAAGATCGGCAACGTCAACAAGTTCAGTCCTACGCCGTACATGGAAATGAATCCGGATTCCGCGCGTGAGCTGGGCATCGCGCACATGAGCTACGCGCGGCTGGTGTCGCGGCGCGGCTACGCGGTGGTGATGGTGCAGCTCACGCATCGCGTGCCGCACAACATGGTGTTCATCCCGTTCCATTTTCACGAATGCGTCAATCGGCTGACGCTGGGCCTGCTCGATCCTTATTCGCGCCAGCCCGCTTTCAAACAGTGCGCGGTGAAAATTGAACCGGCAAGTGATCAATTAGCGGCTGCCGCGGCGAACGTCGCTGCGCGTACGTTCTGAGGAAGTAGTAGACATGCTTAAAGTCGGTGTAGACAAGCAAGGCCTCGCGTTTATCGAATCTCCCGGCAGCACAGGCGCAAACTGCGCATCCGCTGCACCCGCATTCAAGGCGCGGTCGAATGAACCCGCCTACGCGCGGCTCGCCCCATCCAGCGACGCGAAGTTGAATCAGTGGGGCAAGACGATTGATCTCGCCAGTGAGCACGTTGATCTCGCCGGCAAAAGCATGAAGATCAACGGCAGCGATGCCATCAGCACCAACCCGGATCGTTACAAGCAGCATGGTTTTCACTTTAGCGCCGACAACTGCATCGGCTGTCACGCCTGCGAAGCGGCGTGCAGCGAGAAGAACGACCTGCCGGCGCACATCAGCTTCCGCTCGGTAGGCTATGTCGAAGGCGGTAGTTATCCGGATTTTCGCCGCGTCAATATTTCGATGGCGTGCAACCACTGCGACGATCCGGTGTGCCTGAAAGGCTGTCCGACGCGCGCCTATACGAAGTTCGCCGAATACGGCGCGGTACTGCAAGATCCGGACATCTGCTTCGGCTGCGGCTATTGCACGTGGGTGTGCCCGTACAACGCGCCGCAGCTCGATCAGGTCAAAGGCGAAGTCTCGAAGTGCAATATGTGCGTGGACCGTCTCGAAGTGGGACTCAAGCCCGCGTGTGTATCGGCGTGCCTCGCCGGTGCGCTGGATTTTGGTGTGATTGAAACCGCACCGGCGAACCGCCAGCAGACCAAGCTCGAAATACCCGGCTTTCCCGACACCTCGATCACGCATCCCAATATTCGCTTCCAGCAAACGCGTGAATTGCCGCGCGAAATGCGCCGCACCGACAGCATGCCGTTGGTCTACGTTAAAAAAGACGACGACAAAACGCGCTATCAGCCGCAGGTCGCGGAAACCTCAGAGGCGCGAGAATGGAATTTCGCCAAGCTGCGTTCGCGCGAAGACCCGCTGGTGTTCTTCACGCTGATTTCGCAACTGGTGATCGGCGCGTTCCTGACGCTGTTTCTGGGGCCGATGTTCGGGCTCGGTGTGTTGTCGGCGGAGGCTCACCCGCTCACTCATGCCGTCGTGCTGTTCGGGCTGCTGGGCGTGGAAGCGCTGGCGCTGGCGATATCGACCGCGCACTTGGGCAAGCCCCACCGCTTCTACCGCGCGTTTTACAACCTGCGTTATTCGCCCGTGAGTCGCGAGGTGGCGGGCATCGCCGTGTTCTTCAACGCGTTCGGCGCCTACACGCTGTTGACCACCGTGCCCGCGCTGTTCTCGTGGTTGTTGCCGCAGAGTTTGATCAGCGGCTTGCAGAACCTTGCCGGATGGGTGGCTGCCGTTGCCGGCCCACTGGCGCTGTATGCGATGTATCGCATTTACCGCATCAAGGCGCGTCCGTTCTGGGATCACTGGCAAGTGGCGACGTCGTTCTACGGTACCATGCTGACGCTGGGCCCGCTCGCCGTGGCGCTGGTATATGGCGGCGTATTGCTGGCGCAGGGTGTAGCGTATTCGAGTTTGCTCGCTACGCTCGCCGCACCCATGCTACTGGGATTGGTGCTCGAAGGCTTGGGCTTGCTCGCCCACGCCCGTTATCTGACGGCGCGCGGGGGCGAAGCGGCGGCCTCGCATCAAGAGCAACGCACGCGTTACGGCAAGACCTACTTGCTGCGCAATATCGGTATCGCGCTGGGTATCGCCTTGGTGGCCTTGCTTGGTTTCGCGCGGCTGGATGGCGGCGCTGGGTTGCTATCCTTGATCGTGATCGCGGCCATCGTGATCGCCACCGCGGCCATCGGTCGCGCTTTGTTCTACGTGCTGGTAATCCCCACCACCATGCCTGGTGCCTTCTTTTGGCGCAATAAGGGCTTCGAAGAGCACGCGCGCAAAACCGGGCTTGCCAACATGCCGCAGGTGGGTGTGCTGCCGCACGCGCATTAAGGCGGCGCCGTGAAAACAGGGAAGGTCTATCTGGTCGGCGCGGGCCCCGGCGATCCGGAACTACTCACGCTGAAAGCGGTGCGCGCATTGGGTGAAGCCGATGTGGCACTGGTCGATGATTTGGTGAATCCGGCGGTGCTCGTGCATCTGCGTGCGAACGCGCGCGTGGTGCGTGTGGGCAAGCGCGGCGGTTGGCGCTCCACACCGCAAGCGTTTATCGAACGCAAAATGCTGCAACTCGCGCGAGAGGGATTGACCGTGGCGCGGGTGAAAGGCGGCGACCCGTATATGTTCGGACGCGGTGGCGAAGAAGTCGAAACGCTGAGTCGTGCCGGTATTGAAGTTGAAGTAGTGAACGGCATCACGGCGGGCATTGGCGTGCCCGCGGCACTCGGCATACCGGTTACGCATCGCGCATTTTGCCGCGGCGTTACATTCGTCACCGGCAATGCGCGTGCGGGTGCGGAACTCGATTGGCACGCATTGGCGAACAGCGGCACCACGCTGGTGATTTACATGGGGCTCGCCAATCTCGCAGGTATCGTCAGCGGTTTGCGCGACGCTGGCATGGCGGCGGCTATGCCGGTGGCCGTGGTGCAGGACGGCACCTTGTCGACGCAGCGCAGTGTGGTGAGTCAACTCGATCAAGTGGTGGCGGTGGTCGCACAAGCACGTTTGGCGAGCCCGGCTTTGGTGGTGGTGGGTGAGGTGGTGCGCTTTGCAAAGCACAATGAATTGGTGGAATTCTCAAGGAAGCAAGCATGAAAAAAATGAAACTGGTGATGGTCGGAAACGGTATGGCGGGGGTGCGCACGATCGAGGAAATTCTCAAAATCTCGCCCGATCTGTATGACATCACCGTGTTTGGCGCGGAGCCGCATGCCAACTACAACCGCATTCTGCTGTCGCCGGTGTTGGCCGGCGAGATGACGTTGAAGGAGATCATGCTCAACGATGTGGATTGGTATGAGCAAAACGGCATCAAACTGCATCTGAGCAAGAAAATTACCAAGATCGATCGCATCGCGCGCAAAGTCATTGCCGAAGACGGCACGGTAGAAACGTACGACCGGCTGCTGCTCGCCACCGGCTCCAATCCGTTTGTGTTGCCGATACCGGGCAAGGATTTGCCGGGCGTAATCACCTATCGCGACATCCACGACACCAATGCGATGATCGAGGCCGCGGGCAAGTACAAACATGCGGTGGTGATCGGTGGTGGGCTGCTCGGTTTGGAAGCCGCGAACGGGCTCAAGCTACGCGGCATGGAGGTCACCGTGGTGCATCTGGCGGAATGGTTGATGGAACGTCAGCTTGATAAAACTGCTGCAGATATGTTAAAAAAATCATTAGAAAACAAAGGCTTACGGTTTATGCTGCGCAAGCAGACCACGGCGATTTTGGCGAATGCAGAAGGTCGCGTAGGGAGCTTGAGTTTTTCCGATGGCGAAGAAATTCCTGCTGATCTGGTGGTGATGGCGGTGGGCATCAAGCCCAACGATGATCTGGCGAAGTCGGCAGGTATCCACTGCACGCGTGGCATCGTGGTGAGCGACACCATGCAAACGTATGACCCGCGCATTTACGCAGTGGGCGAATGCGTGTCGCATCGCGGCATTGCGTATGGCCTGGTGGCGCCGCTGTTTGAGATGGGCAAGGTCGCCGCGAATCACCTCGCGCATTTGGGCATCGGCCGTTATGAAGGCTCGGTGACGTCAACCAAGCTCAAAGTTACTGGCGTTGATTTGTTCTCGGCGGGTAATTTTCAAGGCGCAGCAGACACCGAAGAAATCGTGTTGCACGATGCCGTCGGCGGCGTGTACAAAAAAATCGTATTGCAGAATGACCGCATCGTCGGTAGTGTGATGGTGGGCGATACCGGCGACGGCGCGTGGTATTTCCAAATGCTGCGCGAGAAGCAGAACGTCGCCGAGATCCGCGACCACCTGATGTTCGGCCAAAGCCACCTCGGCAACACCGGGCATCAAGGCCAGAGCAACGCCGCGCAGATGCCCGACACCATGGAAGTATGCGGCTGCAACGGTGTGTGCAAGGGCGTGATCGTGAAAGCGATCAAAGAGAAAGGATTGTTTACGCTGGATGACGTGCGTAAACATACCAAGGCCTCGTCCTCGTGTGGCTCGTGTACCGGCCTGGTGGAGCAGATTCTTGCGTCGACGGTGGGCGGCGCGTACTCGCCGGCGCTGAATAAAAACAAACCCATGTGCGGTTGCACAGATCGCACTCATGAAGAGGCGCGCAAAACCATTCGCGAGCATCATCTTTTAAAGATTCCCGACGTGATGCACTACATGGAGTGGCGCACGCCCAACGGCTGTGCTTCGTGCCGCCCCGCTATCAACTACTACCTGCTTTCCACCTGGCCGCACGAGGCGCTGGACGATCCACAATCGCGCTATATCAACGAGCGTGCGCACGCCAACATTCAGAAAGACGGCACCTATTCGGTGATTCCGCGCATGTACGGCGGTGTGACCACGGCGGCTGATCTGCGCCGTATCGCCGATGTGGTCGATAAATACCAAATCCCCACGGTCAAAGTCACCGGCGGCCAGCGCATCGATTTACTCGGTGTGAAAAAAGCCGATTTGCCGAAAGTGTGGGCCGATCTCGCCATGCCTTCCGGCCACGCCTACGCCAAGGCGTTGCGCACGGTGAAAACCTGTGTCGGCTCGGAATGGTGCCGCTTTGGGGTGCAGGATTCCACCCAAATGGGCATTGATCTCGAACGCACCTTTGCCGGGATGTACGCGCCGCACAAGGTGAAGTTGGCGGTGTCGGGCTGCCCGCGCAACTGCGCGGAATCCGGCATTAAGGACGTCGGTGTGATCGGTGTGGAGTCGGGTTGGGAGATTTACGTCGCGGGCAATGGGGGCATTAAGACCGAAGCCGGGCAGTTCTTTTGCAAAGTGAAAACCGCTGAAGAAGTGCTGGAGTATTCAGGCGCTTTTTTGCAGGTATATCGAGAAGAAGCGCGTTACCTCGATCGTACCGTGCATTGGGTGGCGCGCGTGGGACTTGATTACGCCAAGCAACGCGTGATCGAGGACGCTGAGGGCCGCAAGGCGCTGTACGCACGGCTGCTCTATGCGTTGCAGGATACAAAAGATCCATGGCAGGAGCGTGCGCAAGGTGTTGCGAAGCACGAGTTTGAAGCGCTGGTTGATGCGAACGCGGTATGAACGCTCCGGAGAAGATTATGGGTAGTTGGGTAAAGGTAGGCGCGGTCGATGACATTCCGCCGCTGGGCGCGCGCGTGGTGAACAGCTTGCATGGCGATATCGCGGTGTTTCGCAACGCCGAAAACGAAGTGTTCGCGCTGCTCGACAAGTGCCCGCACAAAGGCGGGCCATTGTCGCAGGGCATTGTGTTTGGGCGCCACGTCGCATGCCCGTTGCATAACTGGAATATCGGGTTGGCGGATGGCGAAGCGGTCGCGCCTGACGTGGGTTGTGCCCGGCGGTTCGCCGTAAAGCTTGAAAACGGCCTCGTGTTCGTCGAAATTTAATTGTTTTAAATCAAATACTTATAAATTACTTTCTGAGGTGTCTTCCTGTTACCAGGCGGGCACTTGTTATTACTTCTTAGTTTCACACATTGCAGGCTTAAGGGAAATTCATGGCTTATTTATTACCGTCGGAATTTGTGACCAAGATGGTGGATGCGGGCGAATCCAAAATATTCATGTCCACCAAGGATACGTTGATCAGGGCGTTTATGGCCGGCGCGATTCTCGCATTGGCTGCTGCGTTTGCAATCACCATTAATGTGCAGACCGGTGCGCCCATCATTGGTGCGATTTTATTTCCGGTCGGTTTTTGCATGCTGTATTTGCTGGGCTTCGATCTGCTGACCGGTGTGTTTGTGTTGACGCCGCTGGCGTGGCTGGATAAACGTCCGGGTGTCACCATAGCCGGCATTTTAAGGAACTGGGGCCTGGTGTTCACCGGCAATTTCGCGGGGGCGTTCACCGTTGCGGTACTGATGGCAATCGTAGTCACTTTTGGCTTCTCGACGGAACCCAATGCGGTGGGTAAAGCCATTGGTGTGATCGGTGAAAATCGCACGCTGGGCTACGCGAAATATGGCGCACCCGGCATGCTGACGTTGTTTATCCGCGGCATGCTGTGCAACTGGATGGTATCGACCGGCGTCGTTGGCGCAATGATTTCCACCACGGTGAGCGGCAAAGTCATCGCCATGTGGATGCCGATCATGGTGTTCTTTTATATGACATTCGAGCATTCCATTGTTAACATGTTTTTGTTTCCGTCCGGTTTGCTACTGGGCGGGCATTTCTCGATCATGGATTATCTGATCTGGAATGAAATTCCGACGGTTGTGGGCAATCTCGTTGGCGGGCTGGCGTTTACCGGGCTGACGTTGTATGCCACGCATATTAAAACCGGGCCCAAGCGCACCATCACCTAAACCGCATCCCAATAGCAGAGCCTCGGTTCCTGATGTTTCTATTGGGGAGCGAGGCTTTGTTGGTTTAATAAAAATGCCCAAAGCATTAAGAGTATCCATAGGACAATATTCCGACAAGGGTCGCAAGGAAACCAATCAGGATTTTCACGGCATTTACATCCCGCAAGAACCGCAACTGAGTTCGAAGGGCATCGCCATCGCGCTGGCTGATGGCATCAGCAGCAGTGATGTCAGCCAGATCGCCGCACAATCTGCCGTTACCAGTTTTCTGGACGATTACTACTGCACGTCGGAATCGTGGTCGGTCAAAACATCGGCAGAGCGGGTGTTGACCGCCACCAACGCCTGGCTGCATTCGCAGACGCAGCAAAGCCAATACCGCTACGACAAAGACCGCGGCTACGTGTGCACCTTAAGTGCGATGGTCATCAAGTCCACCACCGCGCATATTTTTCATGTGGGCGATACGCGAGTCTATCGCTTGCATGGCAACACGTTGGAACCGTTGACGCGCGATCATCGGGTGTGGGTTTCAAAAGAGCGGAGCTACCTCGCGCGTGCGATGGGCATCAATCCGCAACTGGAGATTGATTACCAAACAATTCAGGTTGAAAAGGGCGATGTGTTCGTGTTCGCCACCGACGGTGTTTATGAATACATCAACAATACCTCGTTGGTCGATGCGATCAATGCCGGCCAAGCTGATACAGACTGTCTGGACAAAGCCGCCAAAATTATCGTAGAAAAAGCGTACCAGCAAGGCAGCCCCGATAACCTTACCGTGCAACTGCTCAGGATCGAGGATCTGCCTCATCAGGAGCCCGACGAGATCTATCGGGAATTCTCCGAGCTGCCGCTGCCGCCGATGCTGGACGCGCGTATGGATTTTGACGGTTACAAAATTGTGCGCGAGATACACGGCAGCAACCGCAGCCACATTTATCTGGCGGTGGATGGTGAAACCAGCGAGACGGTGGTCATCAAAACGCCGTCCATCGATCTGGGGGGTGACGCGGCTTATCTGGAGCGTTTTCGCATGGAAGAGTGGGTCGCCCGGCGTCTCAATAGCGCGCACGTACTCAAGCCCTGTTTGCAAACCCGAAAACGCAACTATTTATATGTGGTCACCGAATTCATCGAGGGTCAGACCTTGACCCAGTGGAGGATCGATAACCCGAAGCCCAATCTGGAAGCCGTGCGTGGCATCGTCGAGCAAATCGCCAAAGGGCTGCGCGCTTTTCACCGGCTGGAAATGCTGCATCAGGATTTAAGACCGGACAACGTGATGATCGACAGCACCGGCACGGCGAAGATTATTGATTTTGGTTCGACGCGGGTTGCCAGCGTGATGGAAGTGGCGACGCCGCTCGAACGCAACAACATCCTGGGCACGGCGCAATACACCGCGCCGGAGTATTTTTTAGGTGAAAGCGGTTCCTCGCGCTCGGATATTTTTTCGTTGGGTGTGATCACGTATCAAATGTTGACCGGCCGCTTGCCGTATGGAGCGGAAGTCGCTAAATCCATCACCAAATCCGCGCAACGGAAATTAAGGTATCAATCCGCGCTGAACGATGAGCGTGAGATACCGGCCTGGATCGATGGCGTGATGAGAAAAGCGGTGCATCCCAATCCACTCAAGCGCTACGAGGACTTGTCCGAGTTTATCTATGACCTGCGCCATCCGAACAACGCGTTTTTGGACGAGACGCGTCCACCGCTGTTGGAGCGCAATCCCTTGTTGTTCTGGAAATGCGTTTCAATTATCCTGGCCGTGATCATCATGATATTGATTGCCGTGAATAACCCTGCACCGAAATAGGCTGGTTACATTTGATTCGCTACGCGCCGCGCCGCTCCAAACTGGCGCAGCACCATCGTCGCGCGCACCAAAATGAAGTGCAGCGCAGCATAATTTGGTGCTCAATCTGCGTCTATTTTTAAAAAATACAATAAAAACAAATGGTTACGTATATATTCGATATCTGGCATCTTTCTTGCGATGCAATGTCTATGGCGCTGGCAGGTGGCGCTACAACGATAGTCCTGGAGCAAAAGATGACAAGAAGTCCCGCTGCAAACGTGGCTAGGCAACTGGCAAGTATCGCAAATTTTTGCAGTGCCGTGCATCGCGAGTCCCTATGAAAACTTCTTTCCTGAAATCCGGCCATACGCCGACGTTGTTCGCGGCATTTTTTTATTTTGATCTGAGCTTCATGGTGTGGGTGCTGCTGGGCCCGCTGGCGGTGCATATCGCCAAAGATTTGCACCTCACTGCCGCGCAGAAGGGCTTGATGGTGGCCACACCGGTGCTAGCGGGTGCGTTGTTGCGCCTGGTGATGGGCATTATGGTCGATCACCTGAAACCCAAGATGGCGGGCTTGATCGGGCAAGTGATTGTGATCGCAGCGCTGTTGGTTGCCTGGTATTTCGGCGTGCACAGTTTCAGCCAGGTGTTGTTGCTGGGGGTGGCGCTCGGCGTGGCGGGGGCTTCGTTCGCGGTGGCGCTGCCGCTGGCGTCGCGCTGGTATCCGCCCGAGCATCAAGGCAAGGCGATGGGCATCGCGGGCGCCGGCAATTCCGGCACCGTGTTTGCTGCGCTGTTTGCACCGGGGCTGGCGAATGCATTTGGTTGGAGCAATGTGTTTGGCATTGCAGTGATTCCGTTGTTGGTGGCATTGGTGGTTTACATGCTGATGGCGAAAGACAGCCCTGAATGCCCGCCCGCCAAGTCGTTGACGGAATACTTGAAAGTACTGCGCGACAAAGACGCGTGGTGGTTCATGTTTTTCTACAGCGTCACCTTCGGCGGCTTTGTCGGGCTCGCTTCATCGCTCACCATTTACTTCAACGATCAGTATGGCTTGTCGCCGGTGGTGGCGGGGTATCTCACGGCCGCCTGCGTGTTTGCGGGCTCGATGATGCGCCCGACGGGCGGCTGGCTCGCGGATCGCGTGGGAGGCATCAAAGCGCTGTCGTGGATGTACATCCTGGCATCGGCGTTTATCGCGCTGGTGAGTGTGGGGTTGCCGGCGGTGTGGATGGCACTGGTGGTGTTTGTGTGCGCCATGCTGGCACTGGGCATGGGTAACGGCGCGGTGTTTCAACTGGTGCCGCAGCGTTTTCGCCGCGAGATCGGTGTGATGACCGGAATGGTGGGCATGGCCGGCGGCATCGGCGGATTTTACCTGGCGTCTTCGCTCGGCTACTCGAAGCAACTCACCGGCAGCTATCAAACAGGGCTTATGATATTTGCAGCCCTTGCGCTGGTAGCGTTGGCCGGGCTGACCACCGTGAAAAGCCGCTGGCGCACCACGTGGGGCGCTTCGCACATGACGGCGGCGAAGGTTTGATTCAAAACCCAAACCCGTTTGCCACAGAGGACACAGAGCGCACAGAGAACCCCAGCATTGGTTTTCCGCTGTGTGTCTCTGTGTCCTCTGTGGCTAAAGTCGTTTTCGCGGTAACCTTGCGCGCTCTGCTTCCCATTAAGTCCGTCCATGCCGCTTGAGTTTGTGTTGGGTCACGCCACGCGCACCGGCAAGCGCGAGCGCAATGAAGACTTCGTCGGCGCGGTAACGCCCGCGGCGGATGAGCTCGCCGCGCGCGGTGTGCTGCTGGCGGTGGCGGATGGCGTGTCCGGCGAAGGCGCCGGGCGCGAGGCCGCCGAGTACGCGGTGCGCGGCCTGCTCGCGGATTACTACGCCACGCCTGAAACGTGGGAAGTGCCGATGGCAGTGGATCGCGTGCTGTCGGCGATCAACCGCTGGTTACTGGGGCAGGGCGCGGTGGACAAAGGGCGCGCGGGCATGGCCACCACCTTGAGCCTGCTGGTGCTGCGCGGCAACCGTTACACCTTAGCCCATGTCGGCGACACGCGCATTTACCACTTGCGCCATCATGCGATGACGCAGCTCACGCAGGATCATGTGTGGGATCGTCCCGACATGCGCCATGTGCTAAAGCGCGCGGTGGGTCTCGATCAGCATCTGATGGTCGATTACGCCGACGGTGAATTGGCGCCGAAAGATAAATTTCTGATTTGCAGCGACGGCGTGTGGGAGCCGCTGGGCAATAAACGCATCCATGAGATGCTGCAGTTACACGACGATCCACAACGCGCGACCGATGCGCTTGTGGATGCTGCGTTGGAAGCCGGCGGCGCCGACAATGCGACCGCGCTGGTGGCGCGCATCGACGCGGTGGCCGCCGAAGGCTGGCGCGAGATGCTGGGCGCCTATGTGCGCCTGCCGGTGCCGCAGCGCCTGAAACCCGGCGGTGTGATCGACGGCTTTGAGGTGTTGAGCCTGTTGCACGAATCGCGCGCGACGTTGCTCTATAAAGTGCGTTCTACATCCGGCCAGGTGTGTGCGCTGAAAACGCTGCAACCCGTGCTGGCGGATGACCGTGAAAGTTGCGAGGGGCTACTCGCCGAAGAATGGCTCGCGAAACGGTTGGTGTCGCGGCATTTTCCGCAGGTGCTGCCGCTGCCGAATGCCGCGCGTCACCATTTGTATTATGTGATGACCTTTCACACCGGCGCCACCTTGCAGCAGCATTTGGATAGCGGCAAACATTATTCGGTGGCCGAGGCCACCAACATCGGTGCACAAATCGCCAAGGCGTTGGGCGTGCTGCACCGGCTGTCGATCCTGCATCGTGATATCAAGCTCGCCAATCTGTTGCAAGATGACAGCGCAGATATGAAAAGTGGCCTACGCGTGCTCGACATGGGCGTGGCGCTGGCCGCCGGCGTGCCGTATCCTGAATTGCAGGGTAATCCCGGCACGCCGAGCTACATGGCGCCGGAGTTGTTCGAGAACAAAAAAGCGTCGGAACAGAGCGACCTCTACGCCGCCGGCGTGAGCTTGTATCACCTGCTCACGCGCAAATATCCGTACGGCGAAATCGAGCCGTTTCAGCACCCGCGCTTCGATGACCCCACACCGCCCACGCGCTACCGGCCCGATATTCCGCAGTGGCTGGAAAACGTGCTGCTGCGCGCGGTGGCGCGCGAGCAGAAGCAACGCTTCGAAACGGCTGAAGAAATGTTGCTGGCGCTGGAGCGCGGCGAAACGCAGCCGGTTTCTGCACCGTTGCGCACGCCACTCGTGCAGCGGCCGGCGGCGCTGTGGCAGGCCGTGGCGCTGACGTCACTGGTGATTAACCTGCTGCTGATTTACATCCTGCTGGTGCGCTAGGCGTGCGCTGAGAGCGTGTTGCGCCAAATTGGCGCAACACGATGCACGCTTGCACAATAATGGAAATGCGTTGCAGCATTTTTTGGTGCATGATCATGACTGTTTTATAAAAATACAATAAAAACAAATACTTATGTAAATTAATTCGACCTGGCATCTTTATTGCAATGCAGTTGGTACAGCGCTGAACGACAGCGCCATCAATGCAACCCAGGAGCGCGAGCATGGCCACCAAAGCCTCAGTAATTTGTGACAAAACCATAACCCCGCACAGCAGTCGGCGCAAGTTCTTGAAGTCTACTGCCGCCGCTGTTACCGCCGTGAGTAGCGCATCGTTGATGTCGCTGGTGGCGCCCGGCGTCCGCACGGCGGCATGGGCTGCGGGCTCGGATGCACCCGAGAAAAAAGAGGTCAAGATCGGCTTCATTCCGCTTACCGACTGTGCGTCGGTGGTGATGGCATCCGTGCTGAAGTTCGACGAAAAATATGGCATCAAGATTATTCCGAGCAAGGAATCCTCGTGGGCCGGCGTGCGCGACAAATTGGTCAACGGCGAGCTCGACGCGGCACATGTGTTGTATGGTTTGGTGTACGGTGTGCATTTGGGCAACGGCGGCCCGCGCAAGGACATGGCGGTGTTGATGACCATCAACAACAATGGTCAGGCGATCACGTTATCGAAAAGGCTTGCGGACAAGGGTGCGGTAGACGGCGCTTCGCTTGCAAAGGTTATGGGTTCGGAAAAACGCGAATACACGTTTGCACAAACCTTCCCCACCGGCACGCATGCGATGTGGCTGTACTACTGGCTGGCGGCCGCAGGTATCAATCCGATGAAAGACGCAAAAATCATTACCGTGCCGCCGCCGCAAATGGTCGCCAACATGCG
>JAYUAH010000015.1:0-2722 GCA_043741415.1 Betaproteobacteria bacterium | reverse complement strand
TGAAAGAACAAACCGGGGGCGACTTCGGTGACTTGTATCGGCACGAATTTTTCCTGCACTGCGCCGTCGGCGGGGGCTTGGGCGTGTGCATTGAGCGTCAACGCGCACAGCCCTAAACTCAGCAACACGCGATAAATTATGATTGTCATGGCGATGCCTCCGTTGTGGAAATTTACCATAGCAATTTATTTCTATTCATTGTTTGCGCACAAATTGCCGACGATGATAGTATTGTGTGCAGCGTAATCGAGAAATGCCGATGACTATCAGCCGCTCAAGCATCCTCGTCACCAGCGCGTTACTGCTGTTGCCTGCAGGGCAAGCCCACGCCCAGGCTTATCCGAATCGCGCTGTGCGCGTGATCGTCACTTACGCGCCGGGCGGCGGCTCGGACACACTCGCGCGCCTGATCGGCGCCAAAGCCAGCACTGACACCGGCCAGCAATTCGTTGTCGACAATCGCCCAGGCAGCGGCGGCGTCACCGGCACGCAGCTTATTGCGCGCGCTGTACCCGACGGCTACGTCATTGGCGTTATCGACGCGGCGCTTACGATCAATCCGGGGCTGATAGCGAAGCTGCCGTACGATACAGTGAAGGATATCGCCGCGGTCACCCTGATCGCGACATCACCCTTGATACTGCTCGCACATCCTTCCGTGCCGGCCAAAACGCAAAGGAGCTGATTGCGCTCGCCAAGGCGCGTCCGGGGTAAATGACGTCCAGTTCTTCCGGCACCGGCTCGGCTATGCACCTGTCGCTCGAATTGTTCAAGGGCGTTACCGGCATCGACGTGGTACACGTGCCGTACAAGGGCGGTGGTCCGTCGATGACGGCCATCGTTTCGGGCGAAGTAGCAATGAGCTTCAATACGCCGGCGGCCGTTTCAACGCATATTCAGTCGGGTCGCGTGCGCGGCCTGGCGATTACCGGCGCCAAACGCTACGCGGCGCTGGCGGACATCCCGACGCTGGTGGAATCCGGCATCAAAGGCGTGGAGGCAGACCCTTTCTGGGGCTTGGTCACACCCGCCGGCACGCCGCAACACGTCGTCACCCGCCTGCATGAACTGTGGACGAAACACATCAACGCGCCGGACATGCGTGTGCGCTTGCTGGAAATGGGGTTCGTCCCGGTCGCCAATACGCCTGCAGAGTTTTCGACGCAAATCAAAAACGACATCGCCAAGTGGACCAAGGTGATCAAGGCCGCCGGGATACAGGCGCAGTAAAAAGTACAGCAAGAGGCGCAGCAAGCTGCCCCGGCGATGGTTAATCCAGCTTCGCGCCGCTTTCCTTCACCAGCTTCGCCCACTTCGCCAAGTCCGCCAGCAGATATTGACGAAACGTTTCCGGCTCACTGCTCACGGGCTCGGCGCCGTCGGCTAGGATGCGGTCGCGGATATCTTTCATCTGCACGATTTTGACCAGTTCACTGTGCAGTTTGGTCACCAGCGGCTTTGGCAGATGCGGCGGTGCCATGATGCCGTACCACCCCACGACTTCGAAGCCGGGCACCAACTCGGTCATCGCCGGTAGATCGCTGTACGCTGTCACACGCTTGGGCACGGTGACGGCGAGTGCGCGCAGTTTGCCGCCTTTGACCAGCGCTTGCGCCGCCAGCATGCCGACGAAGTTGTAGTGGTATTGCCCCGCCACCAGATCAATCAAACTCGGCGCGGAGCCTTTGTACGGAATATGCTGCGCCTTGATTTTGACCGCGAGGTTGTAGAGTTCACCCGCGAGATGGCCGCCGCTGCCGTTGCCGGCCGAGCCGAAGTTGAGCGGGCCTTTGAAATTTTTGGTCCAGTCGATAAATTCTTTCAGGTTTTTCGGCGGCGACGAAGGGTTGATCACCAGCAACAGGCCCGCCGATGTGAGTTGCGAAATCGGCGTGAAATCATTGACCGCGTGGTACGGCAACTTGCTGTTCAACGCAGCGTTGACCGTGTGCTGATGGTAGGCCATGTAGAGCGTGTAACCGTCGGGCAGCGCTTTTGCCGTCAACTCGCCGGCGATCACGCCCGATGCACTGGCACGATTGTCGACCACCACTTGTTGCTTGAAACTTTCGCCGAGGCGCGTGCCGAACAGACGCGCGAGTATGTCCGTGGTGCCGCCGGGTTGTGCGGGTGTGATCAAACGGATAGGGCGATTCGGATAATCGGCTTGCGCGTGCGCGTGCGTGGCGATCATCGACGAGAGTGCGGCCAACATCGTTACCGCGTGCAATGCTAGTTTTTCGCGAAACATAAATTTCCTTTAAAATCAAATACTTATATTATCTCTCGCGTCACCGCTCGCGAATTCCCAAAGCACGGCACATACACCGAATGCGTGCCCGGCCCGCCCGCGACGATGAACCAAATGTCATCCGGCGTGCGCGAGATACTCAATAACGTGTCGGGTTTGATTTCGCCATACTCGTCGCTGCGCGAGGCTTGCGCGCGCAGAACTTCTTTCACCGAGAGTTGCGTCGCCGGCATTTTGCTGAGCTCCCACAGGCGCTGCTTCACATCGCGTTTGCCGAGGCCGCCGGCTTTGAGGATGTCCGCGTGTTCCGGCGCGAACACGATCCATGGTTCGCCACCGTGACAATACTCGTCGCTGGTTGGATGCACCATGGTGTCGGCGGCACAATGGGCAGGCCGTCGCTCCAGCGGCGTTCGCGATAGAGTTTGTTAATCGCATCGAGATCGTCGAGTGCTTCGAAGGTGGCTGCGT
>JAYUAH010000014.1:0-6431 GCA_043741415.1 Betaproteobacteria bacterium | reverse complement strand
CAACGTCGGACGCGGTACGGTGGTGGATACGGCAGCGCTGATCGATGCGCTGCAAGCAAAGCGCATTGCAGGGGCGGGCCTGGATGTCATCGAGGGCGAACCGAGCGTGCCGCCCGAGATTCTGGCGTTCGACAACGTGGTGCTCACGCCGCACTGTGCCGGACGTGCACCGGAGTCGCACACCGCGGCGACCGCGCTACTGCTCGCGAACTTGAACGCGCATTTTGCCGGTAAGCCGCTGTTGTCGCCGGTCTCAAGCAAAGTCTGAGTGAACGTCCAGGCTTGCAGGTTTCCCAGCAGAACTTAGCCCTTCGGCGCCGCACTCTCCAAGCGCAAACTCACATAAGTCCCCGGCGCGTCTTCCAGCGCCTTCAACTTGCCTTTGCCTGGCGTGCGCGCGGGCACCTTAGTACCATTGGCGCCACCGTGTTTGTCCACCCACTGCTGCCAATCCGTCCACCACGAGCCGGGGTGCTGCTTGGCATTGCTCAACCACGTCTCGGGTTCGTCGACGAGTTTTTCGTTTGTCCAATAACCGTATTTGTTGGCCGACGGCGGATTGACGATGCCGGCGATGTGGCCGGAGCCGCCGAGCACAAAACGCACCGGGCTATTGAACACGCGCGCGCCCGCGTAGACGGTCTTCCACGGCGCGATGTGGTCTTCCAACGTGGAAACAAAGTAGAGCGGCGTTTTCACCTTCGACAAATCGATCGGTGTGCCCTTCAACGTGAGGCCGCCCGGTTCGCGCAGCAGGTTCTTCAGGTACATATTGCGCAAGTAGTAGCTGTGCATGGCAGCCGGCATGCGCGTGGAATCGGCGTTCCAGTAGAGCAAATCGAACGGCATCGGGTCGCGGCCCATCAGGTAGTTATTGACCACGAACGACCAGATCAAATCGTTGGCGCGCAGCATGTTGAAGGTGGTGGCCATCTCCGAGCCTTCAAGATAGCCGCGCTGATTCATGCGTTTTTCGAGTGCTGCGATCTGCTGCTCATCGATGAACACTTCGAGTTCGCCCGCTTGCTTGAAATCCACCAGCGTGGCAAAAAACGTGGTGCTCGCCACGCGTTTGTCATTGTGCGCCGTAAGGTAGCCCAGGGTTGAAGCCGCCAGCGTGCCGCCGAGGCAAAAACCAATCAAATTTAGATCATCCGCGCCGGTGGCATTGAGCGCCGCATCGATCGCCGCCAGCGTGCCCTCGGCCAAATAATCCTCGAAGGTTTTTGCCGCGTGCCGCGCGTCGGGGTTAATCCAAGAGACGATGAATACGGTGTGCCCCTGCTCGACGGCCCAGCGCACGAACGAGTTGTCGGCACGCATGTCGAGCACGTAGTACTTGTTGATCCACGGCGGCACGATCAAAAGCGGACGGCGATATACTTTTTCGGTGGTGGGCGCGTATTGAATCAACTGCAGCAGGTCATTCTGAAACACCACTTTGCCCGGCGTGGCGGCAATATTGACACCGAGCTTGAAGGCGCGGTCATCCACCATTTTTACGCGCAGTTGCGCGCCGCCGCCGCGCATCAAGTCATCCAGTAAATTATTGAACCCTTTGAGTAAATTTTGGCCGCCGGTACGCGTGGTTTCGTTCAACACCTCGGGATTGGTTAGCGCAAAATTCGACGGCGACAACGCATCGATGTACTGCCGCGTATAAAAATCCACTTTTTTCGCGGTGGCTTCATCCAGCCCTTGCACATCGCACATCGCCTTGTGCAGATGACGCGACGCGATCAGGTACGATTGCTTCAGGTAGTCGAACAAAAATTTATTCTGCCAGTCTTCGTGGCGAAAGCGGCGGTCGCTTTTTTGCGTATCGGCCACCGGCGCCGACTTCTGACCCGTCATGGCCAGCAGCGAGTTCTGCCACAGCGTGACGAATTCCTGCCACGCTTTCATTTGCGCCTGCGCCATCTGCACCGGATCGCTGGCCATTTTGACCCAAGCATCGAAAAACGCGCGCGCAATGCCCAGCTCATCATCAAACGCTTTTTGCGGATTGTTGCCTGCTTTTTGCATCGCACGCGTCAACAACTCGCCGCTCTTGCGCGCGATGTCGGTGTAGAGCTGCATCATTTCGGCCGGGTTGAACGGCGGCTTCTCGGTAGTACTCATTCAGGCGTGCTCCGTGCGTTGAAAAAGATAATGTCCGGCGTCGTTAACGATGCGGCGCAGGGTGCCGCGATGCATCAGGTAATTCAGGTGCGCGACGCTCTCGCCCATGGCGAACAGCAAATGATGATCATCGAATTTGCGGTCAAACAAAATCGGCAAGACCGCCGCAGCACTTTGCGGGGTGGCGCAAGCCGCAAGCAACCGCTCGAGCCGCGAACGATGGTGCTCGTGCAGCGCTGCTATGCGCGCATGCATGCCGTAAAACGGCAGGCCATGCGACGGCAGCACCAGCGTGTGCGCGGGCAGCGCTTCGTAACGCGTGAGCGAAGCGAGAAAATCGCCGACGGCATCCGCCTCCGGCTCCACCGGCCACGCACTGACGTTGGTGGAAATGCGCGGCAGCAGCATGTCGCCGGCGATAAAAACGCCTAACGATTCGCAATACAAACTGGCATGTTCCGGCGCGTGGCCATGCCCGACGATGACGCGCCACGTGTGCGCACCGATGGCGATGTTTTCGTGATCGCGAATGCGCCGGTGCGCACGCGGCAATTGCGGCACGCCTTTGTCGTAAAGGTTGTCGCGTAAATCAATCCACTGCATGCGCTGCGCATCGAGCCCATGACGCATCATCATGCCGCGCAAGGATTCGGCTTCGGTGCCCGCCACGCGGTCGCGCACGGCATGCGCTTGCAAAAACTCCGCTTTGGTCATCCACGGCAGCAACTGGTGTTTTTCACACAGCCACGCGCACAGGCCGATATGGTCCGGATGAAAATGCGTGACGATCACGCGTTTGACCGGCTTGCCGTGCAGATGCTGCGCAAAAATTTGTTCCCAACAGCCGCGCGCTTCATCCGTGGCGAAACCGCAATCGACAATGGTCCAGCCGTCGCCATCTTCCAGCAACCACAGGTTGATGTGATTCAACACAAACGGCAGCGGCATGCGCAGCCAATACACGCCGGGGGCGACCGCGGTAACGGTGCCGGGCGCAGGCGCATCGGCGATGGGGTAACTTAGCGTCGTCAGGTCGAGCGGCGGCTTTTCGCGGGTGGTTGCGGCGTGCATTGTTATTACCGGCAGCACGCAAGGGCGCGCTATCGTAATATCCTCAGATTGAAGTTTTCAAGGCTAACTTTCAAGAATACTGGCTTATATTGCAAAGCACAATAGCGGCTATCCGCCTGCGGCGTGCAGGCTGAGCAGCCTGCACGCCGGGTGCTGCACCAAGCCAGCGTAGTGTACTATTTGTAACCATTTGTTTTTAAATGATATTTTAATGAACAGCCTATTTCAATTTGACGAACAATTGAACCTGCTGCGCGACAGCGTGCAGGCGTTGTCGCGTAAACAAATCGCGCCGCGCGCCGCAACAATCGACACCACCAATGAATTCCCGCGCGACCTGTGGCCGCAACTCGGTGCATTGGGATTACTCGGCATCACCGTCGACGAAGCATTCGGCGGCGCCGGCATGGGCTATCTGGCGCACGTGATCGCGATGGAAGAATTGAGCCGCGCATCGGCATCGGTGGGCTTGTCGTACGGCGCGCATTCGAATCTGTGTGTGAATCAAATCCACCGCAACGGCACTGCTGTGCAAAAACACCGTTACCTGCCGCAGCTCCTATCCGGCGAACACGTCGGCGCGCTGGCGATGAGCGAAGCGGGTGCGGGCTCCGATGTGGTGAGCATGCGCCTGCGCGCTGATGTGAAGGGCGACCGTTACGTATTGAACGGCACAAAAATGTGGATCACCAACGGCCCCGATGCGGACACGCTGGTGGTGTATGCCAAAACCGACACCCGCGCTGATTCGCGCGGCATCACCGCCTTCATCGTCGAAAAAACCTTCAACGGGTTTAGTGCGTCACCCAAGCTCGACAAACTCGGCATGCGCGGCTCCAGCACCTCGGAACTGGTGTTCGACGATTGCGAAGTGCCGGTTGAAAATGTGTTGGGCGCCGTCGGCAAGGGGGTGAACGTGCTGATGAGCGGCCTCGATTACGAGCGCGCGGTACTGGCGGGCGGGCCGCTCGGCATTATGCAAGCGTGCCTGGATGTCGCACTGCCGTATGTGCAGCAGCGCAAACAATTCGGCCAGGCCATCGGCGAATTTCAGTTGATGCAGGGCAAGCTTGCCGACATGATCACCACCGCAGACGCTTGTCGCGCCTATGTCTACGCGGTGGCGCGCGCCTGCGACGCCGACACCATCACGCGGCGCGATGCCGCCGGCGCAATTCTGTATGCCGCCGAACGCGCTACCGAACTCGCACTGCAAACCCTACAATGTCTCGGCGGCACGGGTTATATGAACGACAGTCCGGCGGGGCGCTTGCTGCGCGATGCTAAGTTGTATGAAATTGGAGCAGGCACGTCTGAAATCCGCCGCTGGCTGATCGGACGCGAACTGTTTGAAGAAACGAGGTAGCGTATGACCACACTACACACACCGCTGTGCGATTTGCTCGGCACACGCCTGCCCATCATTCAAGCGCCGATGGCCGGCGGCAGCACCACGCCCGCGTTAGTCGCGGCGGCCAGCAAGGCCGGCGCACTCGGTTCGTTTGGCTTCGCCTACACCCAACCCGAAGCCATGCAGCGCGACGTGGAAACGGTGCGTGCGTTGACGAAAGCGCCGATCAATCTCAACTTTTTTGTCAGCGCGCAACCCGCACCTATCGCGGCAGAATCACAAAGCGACGCCATTGCGGCCGTTGCCGGCTACTACCAATCACTCGGCTTGCCCGTACCTGCACCCGTGCGCGCGCCGTACGCGCCCGACCTCCACGCGCAATTGTCGATGGCTGAAGACATCCGGCCCGAGGTGCTGACGTTTCACCTGGGCGACCTGCCCGCTGATCGGCTTAAGCGTCTGCGCGCGCTAGGCATCAAAACCGGCGGCAGCGCCACGGGTGTAGAAGAAGCACTGCATCTTGAAGCACTCGGCGTCGATTTCATCATCGCCCAGGGCGCCGAAGCCGGCGGACACCGCGGCTCCTATCAACGTGATCCATACGAAGCGATGACCGGCACGCTGGCGCTCACACGTTTAATCGTGCGCGCAGTGAAAATCCCGGTGGTCGCTGCCGGCGGCATTATGGACGGCGCAGGCATCGCGGCGGTGCTGGCCCTCGGCGCACAGGGCGCGCAACTCGGCACGGCGTTCATTCCGTGCAGCGAAAGCGGCGCATCAGCCGTGCACAAGCAAAGCGTTCTTTCCGCGCGCGAAGACACCACGCTGGTGACCGAAAAATTTTCCGGCAAACCCGCGCGCGGGCTCGCCAACCGCTATATGCGTGAAATGAACGAACGCAATTCGCCGCAGCTTGCGTTCCCCGCGCAGAACATGCTCACCGGTGCGCTGCGCGCGGCGTCCAGTAAAGCAGGCAATGCAGATTTTGTATCGATGTGGGCAGGCCAAGCCGCGCCGCTAGCGCGTGAAATGTCCGCCGCGCAATTGGTGATCACGCTGGAAACGGAAACGCTGCAAGCGCTGGATCGTCTCGCTTCGCTGCGCCGCTAATGGATGCCGACACCGGAGACTGTCATGCCCAATCCGATTGATTTCTATTTCGATTTTTCATCGCCCTACGGCTACTTCGCGGCGGCGAAAATCGACGATCTGGCATTGAAATATCATCGCACCGTCGCATGGCGGCCGATCCTGCTCGGCGCCGTATTCAAGATCAACAACCAGCAGCCGCTGCCGAATATTCGGATCAAGGGCAGCTACGCCAAGCACGACATTTTGCGTTCCGCGCGCTGGTTTAACTTACCACTCAAAATTCCCACCAAGTTCCCGATCAACACCGTCGCGCCGTGCCGCGCGTTTTACTGGCTGCACGACAGCGATGCTGCGCTCGCTAAAAAACTGGCACTCGCGCTGTATCACGCCTACTTCGCCGAAGACCGTGATATCTCCAGTGCGGAAATCACCGGCAACGTTGCCGCCAAGTTAGGCATCGACAAAGCCGCGTTGACAGAAGCGCTGAACGACGCCTCGGTCAAGGAACGCACCAAAAACGAAGTCGACGCGGCCATCGAACGCGGCGTATTCGGCTCGCCGTATGTGGTGATCGATGGCGAACCGTTCTGGGGCTCGGATCGGCTGGATCAGATCGAGGCTTGGCTGACGAAGGGAAAATGGTGAAGCCGGTTTTAATTCTCACCGCAAAGGCGCAAAGACGCAGAGGTTACGCAAAGACCCCCCAAGAACTTCTTGCCCTAGTGTTCTTTGCGGCAGTTCTTTGTGCCTCTGCGTCTTTGCGGTAATGAATTTGACGTTTGGTTATTTCCATGCC
>JAYUAH010000013.1:0-14508 GCA_043741415.1 Betaproteobacteria bacterium | reverse complement strand
AGGCCTGGCGTGGATCGAGACCGCAACGCGCACGCAGGTCGATGCCTTGGTGCAGGCTGTCGTCGGCCCGCTGGTGCCACCGTCTCAAGCAGGCACCGCCGCAGCGCCGGCGAAAAGCCTGCGCACGACGCTGCGATAAGCGCCGCGGCAAACCCTCGGGCACCGATCAGTTATCGCGCGCCACCGCGCGTCCGCGGTCGCTCACCCACTCGCTCCACGACCCTGGATACAGGCGCGAGCCGCTCAGGCCCGCCACTTCCATCGCCAGCAAATTGTGGCAGGCGGAGACACCCGAGCCGCACTGATGCACCACCGCGGCCGGCGTTTGTCCGTTGAGCGTTGCACTGAACGCTTGTTTCAATTCGGCGGCGGATTTGAAGTGGCCATCGTCGCGCAGATTCAGCTTGAAGAAGTGATTTGCCGCGCCGGGGATGTGGCCGGCCACCGGATCCAGTGTTTCATTTTCGCCGCGAAAGCGGTCGGGGCTGCGCGCATCGATCACGCGCAGCTTG
This sequence comes from Betaproteobacteria bacterium, assembly GCA_043741415.1. Lineage (GTDB taxonomy): Bacteria > Pseudomonadota > Gammaproteobacteria > Burkholderiales > SG8-41 > UBA5216. Next base: position 13,996 of record JAYUAH010000013.1, on the reverse strand, counting down.
TCGCTGCCGAGTTGGGCGGCGACGGTTTGTGTGTTGACCGCCAGTTGCGGATTGGGATTGGGGTTGTAGGTCGCGGGCTTCACCAGCGGCGGCTCGGCCGTGACTGCGAGCCCGGCTTTGACCCACGCATCCATGCCGCCATCGAGCACCGCGGCTTTGCTGTGGCCGACCCAGCGCAGCATCCACCACAGCCGCGCGGCATACATGCCGCCGGCATTGTCGTAGGCCACGACCTGTTTGCTGTTATCGATGCCGAGTGCGGCGAGGCGCAAGGTAAAGGTGATCGGATGCGGCAGCGGATGGCGCCCGTTGACGCCGGTCTTCGGCCCCGACAGATCTTCATCCAGATGCAGGAAGCGCGCACCGGGTATATGCGCTTTGGCGTACGCGCTGCGCCCGGCTTCGTACTGGGTGAGATCGTGGTGGCAGTCGCACACAACAAGGTTCGCGTCATTCAGATGCGCGGCAAGGTCGGGGACGGTGATCAGCGTGGTGAAGTTCATCGTGGGCCTTGATGCAAATGAGCGAGGGGCAGCAACGGTAATCGAAAACGCAGCGGTTGCAAAGTTCGCGGCATAAAAAAAGCGCCCGGACTGATGCCGGCGCCAATTGTAACTATTTAATTTTATTCAGTTTTATTTTTTTATCGCACGGGTAGATGCGGATCGATTTCGCGCCGCAGAAATTCATGAAAGTGCTGCATGCCGTCTTCCAGCGGCGTTTGATAGGGACCGGCATCGCTCACGCCTTGCTGATACAGCGCGCGGCGGCCGTTGGTCATGCGTTCGCAGATTTCGCGGTCTTCGATGGCGGTTTCGCGGTACGCGGCTTGCTCGGCTTCGATGAACTCGCGTTCGAACAGCACGATGTCTTCGGGGTAATAGAATTCCACCACGTTGGTGCAGGCTTCAGGCCCGCGCGGAATGATGTGACTCACCACCAGCACATGCGGATACCACTCCACCATCAGGCTCGGAAAATAAGTGAGCCAGATCGCGCCATGCGCGGGCACTTTACCTTCGTCACGACGCATCACTTGATCGTGCCAGCGGCGATAAACATCGCTGCCGGGCTTGGCGAGGCCGCGCTTCACGCCGCAGGTTTGTACGCTGTGCCAATCGCCGAATTCCCACTTCAGCTCGGCCACGTTGACAAAGCCCGCCAACCCCGGATGGAAGGGTTCGACGTGGTAATCCTCGAGGTAAACTTCGATGAAGGTCTTCCAGTTGCAGGCGTATTCTTCGATTTCGACGCGGTCAAACATGAAGCCGGCGAAATCAAGGTTTTTGCCGACGCCCAACGCGCCGAGATCGCGCGCAACATCGCGTTGGCCCGCGAACAGCAAACCGTTCCAGTTGATGAGCGGTGTTTGCGCAAGATTGAGACACGGGTTTTCGCGAAACTGCGGCGCACCCAGCAGCTTGCCGTCGAGCGCGTAGGTCCAGCGATGCAGCGGGCACACAATATTTTTGGCGTTGCCGTGGCCTTGCAGCATCACGGCCTGACGGTGACGGCAGATGTTGCCGAGCAGTGATATGCCCGTACTTTTGTCATTGCTATTGCGCACCAGCGCTTGCGCATCGTTTTTCCAGGCGAGCGCATGGTAGTCGCCGGCGTTGGGCGTGAGCAATTCGTGGCCGGCATAGCCGGGGCCGACGTCAAACAGCAGGCGCTTTTCCAATTCATGAATCGTTGGATCAAAGTACCAGGCTACGGGAAGCTGCGAACGGGTCGGCGCGCCGCGAAATGCAGTGACGCTGGAGAGATCAGACATGCAGTGGGGTGGCCAAGGTCAAAATTAACGAGTCACCGGTAAGTATGGTGTAAGGGACTGATTTTCAAGACTTTTATGGCTAAAAGAGGGGCGTATTCTTCCCCATGTCCTGGTAAAAAGCAATGAAAAAATCGTCTTCAGTTTGTAACTTTCTGTTTATTAAAAGAAATATCGCCATAAAACGCCACCGCCGCTTCGCCCGTGTTATCGGTATCGGTGGCAATCGCCACCGCCGTAATCGCGGGTGCTTCATCACCGAACGCCGCCTTGAAATCCGCTGCCACATCACGCTCCACGCTGAGCCACTGCTTAACGCGGGATGCGCCGCTTTCGACGACAATCAAGCGCACGCGATTGGTGTAGGCGGATGGCGCGATGGTGCCGGCCGTTGCTTTGCCGTCCCACACATAACACAGCGTCGCGGCGGGCAGGTTAGGGTCGTGCAACGCGCGCGCGAGACGCAGCTTGATGCGGTCCGCAAACGACAGTTTCTCCAGCGGGTAGTCAAACATCACATACACGCGCGCGGGGAAATCGTCACCAGCTTTGCTGTGGATGTCGCTGGTTTTTAGAACATTGGCGACTTTCCAGCGCCATTTGAGCAGCGGAAATTCCGCCGGATTGATTTTGACGGCACGTGATAACCCAGCCACCGCAGCATTCGAATCGGCACGCACCACGGTGATGCCGTCGTCGGTGACCAGCGTATAACGCGTACGGTTCGTGGTATTGGAAACGCCGATGGGCTTCCACGCGTCCGGCAACGCCGCGCCGGCTTGCAGTGTCGAAAACGCAGCAACGACGGCAGTGTCGGCCTGCGATAGTGCTGCAGCGGCGACGCCGCAGGCGGCCGCGGCCAGGGCGAGCCGGGCAAGCTTACTAAGCCAGTTTGGATTGTTCATGCGCGATAACCAATTCGGACCAGCGCCGGTAATCCTCGGGCCGGTCGATATCCCATAACGTTTCGAGTTCGTGCCAGCGCCAGCGCAGTGTTCTCAAACGCTCACGTGTGGCGGCTAGCACCGTGTCGCCGCCCCAGGCGATGCCCTCGAATAAACGTGTATCGCAGCGCGACAGCGCAATCAGTGCATAGCCGCCGTCTTCAGCGGGGATCAGCACCGCATCGTTACTTTTTGACAACGCGGCCTCCGCGTCAATGAGATGCTGCGTCGTCAACACCGGGCAATCGGTACCGATCACCATCACATGCGCGTGACGCGCCAGCGCTTCGTCGAACGCGTTACACAGACGCGTGCCGAGATCGGCGCCACGCTGCGGTATCAGCGCTACGCCAAAGCGGTGTGCGCAGTCTTTGAGAAAAGCATCGTCAACATCCGGCGCGCCATGCAGCTCCACCGGACCGAGCCCGGCACGGGTGGCTGTGTCGAGCGTGCGATGCAGGAGTTGCCGATGCAATGCTGCCGCACCGTCGGCGCCCAGCAGCGGCATGAGTCGCGTTTTCACCGTGCCCGCTCGCGGTGCTTTGGCGAATACGATGGTGAGCGCGTTACAGCTTGTGGGGGACATACGCTTGCGCCAGTTTGACTGGGTCCGCACCCAGCCAGTATTGAAACCGTAGCCGCCACATCAGCACGATGGTGCGCACAACGCCGTGCTTTTCCCAGCGGCGGCCCGATACCGCCATGCGGTGGCGCAGATTGAGTGGCGGGCCGAATCGCTTGATCTGTGTCGTGATGGCGACATCTTCCATCAACGGCTGCAGCGGAAATTTTCCCACGGCCTCGAACAGCGTGCGCGTGACAAACAAGCCCTGATCGCCGGTTGAAATGCCGGTGAGCCGCGAACGCAGGTTCATCGCGGCCCCGATCACGCGCAGCAGCGGATGCGGGCCGCGCAGATCGACGTCAAAGCGCCCCCAGGTTTTTTGTGCGCGCGTGAGGCCGTCGATAATCAGCCCGTCGGCCGCCATGGGCAGGCGGCAATCCGCATGCAGAAACAATAGAATGTCACCGCGCGCCGCGGCGGCACCCGCATTCATTTGTAGCGCACGCCCGCGCGTGGCACTGATGATTTGATCCGCCAACGGCTGGGCGAGTGCAATGGTTGCATCGCCACTGCCGCCATCCGCGACGACAATTTCGACGCCGCGTTCACGCAAGGGTGCGAGGGCGCTCAGCGTGTGAACGATGTTTTCGGCTTCGTTAAGGCAGGGAATAACAATTGAAAGCAAGTTGGATTATGACTGGGTGTGGCACAAGTCCCAATCATAATCCAGATAACGGTGCGTTGGCCTTACCGACTTATCGCGCAACCAGCCCCGTCGCGCCGGCGGGCAAGCCGCCCGCCGTGTTTACCGGTTGCAAGCTGCCATCGGCACCTATGCGAAAGCCGTTCACGGCGCCGGCGCCGACGCTGAGCGCATACAGGAAGCGGCCATCGCCGCTGATCGCCGCATCGGTGGGGCCGGCGCCGGTGATCGCGGTGCGGCCATCGGCGTTGAGCAAACTCAATTTGCCGTCACGCGCAATGCGGTAGCCGGAAATCGAGCCGCTGCCGGTGTTGGTGGTGTAGGCATAACGCCCGTTTTTGGTGACGACGACCCAGCATGCCGCGGTTTGTTTGTCGCCGACCGAAGCGCTGATGACATGCAAGGCGGCATCGTCGTCGTGCACGTCGTAGGAAGACAGCGCGCTTTGGTTGACACCGCCGCCGAACGCTTCAGACACAATCAAACGACCGCGCTTGTCGAAGGCAAAGCCGAAGGGCGTGATGCCCTGAGAAGTGCTCACGAACGCGTTACTGACGACGCCGTCTTCAACGTTGTAAAGATCGATGCGGTTGGTGGCCTTTTCAGTGACGATGAGCGACTCGCCGTCCGGGCTGAATTCGATCTGTGCCGGCCCGGTGCTGGGTGCGCTGAGCGCGCGCGTGGAATTCGGAATCGGCGTGAGTTTGCCTGCGTCGCTGACGGTGAAGCCGGTGATGTTATTGGTGCCGCCGGCGTTGAGCACGAACAGGCGGTGACCATGCACGGTAAGGCTGACCGGCTGGGTGCCTCCCGACGCCTGCTTACCGACAAAGGTGAGCCCAGCGTTGCCGATTGCGAAACTGGAAATTTCATTGCTGCCCGCATTCACTGCAAACAGCCAGTGGTCGTTCTTGCTGATGGCCAATGCCCCCTGATTGCCCAGTCCGCCGCCGCTGCCCAAGCCCTGCGTGGCGACTCTGCCTGCAGGCGTCAAAGTGCCATCGGCTGCGCGGCGATAGATTGCAATTTCATTCCCGGCCGCCGCGTTGGTCGAGGTATAGACGGCACCCGATCGTGCACTGTGCGAGTCTTCGTCGGCGTTTGCGATGCCCGCTACCGACAATGCCACCATGCCTGGAAATAAAACCCGTTGTAATAATGCCTGCCAATTCAATGTCGAATGTTTCATACCCATGCTCCTTCTGAACTATTGGATGAAGCTTGCCGTGTGGCAAGCCTGGCTTGGAACCCGTATCAACGGGTTCCTGCCTATGAGTTCGTTGATGTCGTCGCAGAAGTTACAGGTGCCGGAAAATTCCCGCAGGCATCGCGGCTCAGCGTACCGCGTCGAAAAAACGCTGCCCGGCCAGCGGCAGTTTGTAGTGGTGGCACAACAGGATCAGCACGATACGCGCCATGCTGCGCAGCACGCCATGCGCGAGGAACTTGCGTGCATCGGTAATCACCGTTGCAGACAGTAGCACGGGCGCGTGCCGTTCACGCAGCCGCTCGGAAAGTTTCACGTCTTCCAGATCGGTTTCGGGGAAGCCGCCCAGCGCTTCGAACACGCCGCGGCGCACGAACATCGCCTGATCGCCGTACATGATGCGCGTGCGCTGGCAGCGCCAGTTGTGCAGTCGCGACACTGCGCGCAGCAGCGGGTGTGCGCCGCTGAAGGCTTGACGAAAACAGCCGCTTTCGACGTGCGGCGGTAACTGCGCTATGGCCGCCAACGCGTGCGGCGGCAGCAGTGTGTCCGCGTGCAAAAATAGCAACCACTCGCCTTGTGAACAAACCGCGTGGCGTGCGCCGGCATTCATTTGCGCACCGCGTCCGCGCGCGCTGGTGATCCACCGTGCGCCGGCGCGCCGCACCACGGCTTGCGTGTCGTCGATGCTGCCACCGTCGGCGACAATCACTTCGTGGGCGACACGCTGAGTGGCCACTCGCGCCAAGGTTGCCGGCAGCGCAAGTGCTTCATTGAGTGTGGGAATGATGACGGAGATCACTGCGGTGTTGCGGTACTCTCGGCATGCCACAGCGTCAGGCGCGATTGCACATCGGTCCAGAAGGTATCGGCATCGAGCCGCGCGTCGTCCAGCAGTGCTGCGACGTCAACGGCGGTGGCGCGGCCCAGCGCGCAGTAGGCCGCCAGCGTGTCATCATTACGGGGTGCGGTGAGTGCCGCGCGGCAACGCGCACCGAGCAGCACATGGCCGCGCTCCTGTGCGAGCACCTGGAGCCGCAGCCGGTGCAGTAGCGCGCCGGCGGGGTGCGCGTAGGTGCCGAGTTGGTGCAGCAGCGCTTCGCCCAGATGCTCGACCACGCCTTGCAGGCCCGCGAATGAGGCGAGAAGATTGCCGGCGTCGAGATCGTGATCAAGGCGCTTACGTAGCGCGGCGGTGACATCCGGCATACCTGCCTGCGCGCCGATGATCAACAAGGCTGATCCGGCTATCGCGGCGTGATGGCGTTCCTGCGCGGCTTGCACCGTGAGCGCGCGTTGCATCCAGCGTGCCGGCGCAAGGCATGCTTGCCGTGCTGCGGTGCTCGCGGCAAGCGCTTCGCCGCCACGCAGGACTTCAATCAGGCGCGCCAGCTTTTGCGCCGCGTTCATAGGCGCGTCAAGCCGCTATTTGCGCGCGTCGTTCAGGCCCCAATCGTAGTCGAGATGCTTGATCTCGGCTTTGCTGTCGCGTATGACTTTTTGCTGATCGGGGTTGTCGCTGAGTTGATTCGCGTATTTGGCGAAAAACTGTTCGCGCGACTTGATGCCTTTGAGACCGCTGGTGAAATCGACGGCGTACCATTTGAAAATTTCCGACACTTCCAGCGCGTTGTTCGCGGTGCTATAGCGGTTGCGTGATTTGTCGGAGAGAAAACGCACCATTTGCTCCTCAAGCTGTGCATCAATCTTGTCGCCGACGTAGGCCTCTTCGCGCAAAGCCGGGCAGCCGATGGACGCGCAGTTCACTGCTGCGTGGATGCGCGGATCGTCATACACGCCTTTGGCGCGTATGGTGTCGTGCTCGATATTGTCGAGTGCGAAATCGCGTCCGAACAATTTGAAGAATTTATCCTTGAACGGGTTGCCGATCAGCTTGCCGTAATCCCACACCGACTTGATGTTGGGATAACGCAGCAGAATTTTTTCCACCATGTTGGCGTTGTAGGCGTTGATCAGGAACGCGAGCTGCTGGTTTTTGTTCCAGCTTTTGAAGTCGGCTTCGCTGACTTTGGCGAGCGATTCGAGATAACTTTTCAACTGCGCACGATCTGCGGCCATGCCGTCATAGCGCATCTGCGAGGCCTTGCCGCCGTCGAGCACCACCACGTGTTTTTTCAGTAGCGATGTCCACGCAGCGTGCGTGTGATCGAACTGGCTCCATGCGGCGCCAGCCGTGAACAGCCAAAACACCCACAGCGTGATAAACGTAAGTATTTGTTTTTTAAGCATTTTTTAGTATCCTCAGATTTAGTGATGTTCCGGCTGCGGCGCCGCGCGCGTGCCCTGTCCCAACAAACCAAATGCAGCGCCAACCACGGCGCCGACACCGCCGGCGCCGCGTCGCCAATTGTTGAACGCTGCCGCGAAATGCAATTGCTGCTCCGTCGTTTGCGCTTTTTTCCACACCCCGGCTGCGTACTTGTTGGCTTCGCCCAGCGTGGGGTAGATGTGGATGGTGCCCAAAATCTTGTTGAGCCCGAAACCGTGTTTCATTGCCGCGACGTATTCGACCAGCAGATCGCCCGCGTGTTCCCCGGCGATGGTGCAGCCGAGTATTTTGTCGCTGCCCGGCGCCGTGATCACTTTCACCAAGCCGTGCGCTTCGCCGTCGGCAATCGCGCGATCGAGATCGTCGATGCCGTAGGTGTAAACCTCGTGCGGAATGTTCTTTTCGCGGGCTTCGGTTTCGTTGATCCCCACGCGCGCGACTTCCGGATCGGTAAAGGTGCACCACGGCACCACCGAATAATCGATCTTGAATTTTTTGAGGTTGCCAAAGAGCGCATTCACCGCGCAATACCACGCCATGTGCGCTGCGGTGTGCGTGAACTGGTAGGGGCCGGCCACGTCGCCACAGGCGAAAATATTCGGGTAGATGGTTTCCAGATATTCGTTGACCTCCACCACGCGCTGCGCGGGAATGCCGAGTTCCTCGAGCCCATAGCCCTTGAGATTGGCCACGCGGCCCACGGCACAGAGGATTTCATCGAAGGCGATGCGCTTTTCGGTACCGTTGTTTTCTACCACCAGGAATTTTTCGCCGTTTTCGACCACCACTTGCTTGGCTTTGTGGTTGGTGAGCACGTTGACGCCCTCGGCCTGAAAGCGCTTGGTTACCAGATCGGACACTTCCGGGTCTTCGCGAATCAGGATGCGCGGCAACATTTCCACTTGCGTGACTTGCGAGCCAAAGCGTGCGAAGCATTGCGTGAGCTCGCTGCCGATGGGGCCGCCACCCAGCACCACCAAGCGCTTGGGCAGTTGGCGCAGGTTCCACACATTGTCGGAGGTCAGCGGATTGCATTCAGCCAAGCCGGGTATCGGCGGAATGAACGGGCGCGCGCCGGCGGCGATCACAATGTTTTTGGTAGTGAAGGTTTTCTCGCCGGCATCGGTTTTGACTTTCACTGCCCACGGCGACACGATGGTCGCTACACCCTGCAAGCATTCGACGCCGAGGCTGGAATAGCGCGCCACCGAATCATGCGGTTCAATATCCTTGATAATGCGCTGCACGCGCTCCATCACCTCGGCGAAATCGAAATCCGCGGTGGCGGAACGGATGCCGAATTCTTTCGAACGTTTCACGTGCGACAGCAGTTTCGCCGAGCGGATCAGCGCTTTCGACGGCACGCAGCCGGTGTTCAAACAATCGCCGCCCATTTGATGTTTTTCGATTAAGGTGACTTTCGCTTTCACCGCCGCCGCGATGTACGAAGTGACCAATCCCGCCGAGCCCGCGCCGATCACCACCACGTTGCGATCATAGCTCGCGGGGCGCTTCCATTTCGCGTAGACCTTGCGCGACTTGATTGTATCGAGGACTTTTTTGGCGATCAGCGGGAAGATACCGAGTAGCACAAACGCAAAAATCAATCCCGGTCCGATTTTGAATTCGCCGAGCTTGGTGCCGGCATAAACGAATACGATAGTGCCGGCCAGCATGCCGAGCTGGCTTACCCAGTAGAAGGTGCGGGTCTTGATGGCGGTGAGTCCCATCAGCAGATTCACCGCAAAAAACGGAAACGCCGGCACCAGCCGCAACGCGAACAAATAGAACGCGCCTTCTTTGGCCACACCGTCGTTGATGGGCTTTAACTTGTCGCCGAACTTGGCCTGCACCCAGTCGCGCAGCAAAAAGCGCGATGTCAGAAACGCCAGCGTGGCGCCGATACTGGAGGCAAACGAAACGAGCAGCGTGCCCCACAGCAAGCCGAAAATCGCACCCCCGGCGAGTGTCATGATCGCCGCCCCCGGCAGCGACAGGCCGGTAACTGCAACGTAGCCCACAAAGTAAATCAGCGCGGCCTGTGCCCAATGCGCCTGCACATAATCGTTGATGGCCGCCTGCTGCGAGAGGAATGCGTCCTTGGTGAGATAGTGGTGCCCGCCCAGCGCAAAAAACGCCGCGATCAGCGCGGCGATGATAATGAAGACCAGCAGCTTGTTGCGGTTCATGAGAATTCCCTTGCGACGGTGATGCTGTTGGTCGTGCGAGCCACCTGATCTTTACAGCGTATTACAGCCGTGCCGCCTGCGCCAAAGGGTAGTTCGGGCCGGCGCTGATGCGGTGATAGTACGATTGGTATGCGGCGCTACCGGTCGGCCACTGGCGCAGAAACTCGTCGTGCCAACCGAGCTTATCGTAATTCACGGCCACAGCGTCTACATGACTATTCGCTATACGCGTGCCGTAAAGCGTTGGATGCGCTTGGCATGGCTGCGTACTGACGCGCGTGATGACGCCGTAGTGCGTGCCGGCAAAATTGGGCATGCCCGCCGCGCCGTTATTGAACACCGCGCGCGGCCCTTGGTCGGTGTCTAACATCAGTGCTATCGGCAGGCAGGTGTGGCTGCTGGCAACGATGGCGCATTGTGATGTAAGTATTTGATTTAAAACAATATTTTTATTTTCTTCGCTGGCCAGTGTTTCTTGTGACAGCGACCAGCCCGCCAGCGATTCCAGATCGCCGTGCACCAAGGCCACGCGCACGTCACCGACCGCGGCGACCAAATACATGGGTAGTGCTGCGAGTTGTTGGCGCAATTGCGCAAAGCGTTTTGCGGTCGCGCGCAGCGTCTCGATGATCGCGTTGGAGCGCGCCACTTCGCCGTCGCTTACTGTATCGGGATAGGCACAGCCGCAGCCCGCAGCGCTGTCGTCAGCGGCGATTTCGGTTTCGACGTTGCCTCTCAATGCGTGATGACGCAGCACTTCACGATTGATCGCCGCGAAGCCGGTTTCATCGACGTTGAACCAGTTGAAATCGCCGTTGAACGCCAGTGTCACCAGCCCTGGCTCGCGCGCGGCCATGTCGAGGATGGTTTCGAGCGCGAACACATTGCCGTAGAGCCCGCCGATCACATACAGCGTGTCGGTGCTGAAATCCGCCGCGCGCGCCAGTGCAGACGGCGCGTAGCGATAGTGCAGCGGACAGCTACGTCCCGGTTGCATGGCTCACGCGAGTGCGCCGCTGCAACTTGAACCTTGGCCCGCCGTGCAGCCGTAGCAATGGTCTTTGACGACGATCGGGTTATTGATGAGATCCGCATTTATTAAGTCACGCAAATGAGCGCGCGGCTTGGTTTTCCACGCCAATGGCAGATCAAGCATCTGGTTAAAATCGCAATCGTAGACATAGCCTTTCCAGTCCACCGACAGCAGCGAACGGCACATCACCGTGGCCAGATTTTGCGGCTGATAGGCGCTCTTCAGCAGTTCAAGATAGGGCTCGAACTGGCCTTTGGAAATCAGCATGCTGCCGAAGCGTTGTATCGGCATATTGGTCAGCACAAACAGTTGATTGAACACAATGCCGAATTGTTCGCCGAGGTGTTTGCGGTAGTCGAGCGTCAGCGGCCCCTGCGCCGGCGGCAGCACGGGGCCCTGCGGGTTGTAGACCAGATTCAACGTGAGGCCCGAAGCCGGCTGGCCGTAACCGAGCGCATTCAGTTGTTGCAGTCCGCGGATGCTGGAATCAAACACGCCCTTGCCGCGTTGACGGTCGACGTTATCCTCGAGATAGCACGGCATCGACGCCACCACTTCAACCCGATGCTCGGCGAGAAACTGCGCGAGGCCGTCCTGCCCCGGCTGCTCCATGATCGTGAGATTGCAGCGGTCCAGCACCCGCACATCGAGTTCGCATGCGGCCTCCACCAGCAGGCGAAAGTGCGCATTCAATTCCGGTGCGCCGCCGGTGATATCCAGCGTGCCGATGCGTGCGGTTTTCAGGTACGCAATCACTTCAAAGATCGTTTCGCGGCTCATCGCCTCGGTGCGCGTGGGCCCGGCGTTGACGTGGCAATGCAAACAACTCTGATTACATTTGTAGCCCAGATTGACTTGCAGCGTTTCAACACGATCGCGGCGGATCGCGGGAAAATCGGTGACTGCCAGGCGCGGCAGGGTGGCGTGCATCGTATTAATCTCCAGTGACTTATTGTTTTCACCTGCGGCTGGCGATGCCTTAGTGTAACTTCGTCGCGCGACAAACGCTTATCTTTCAAATTTTCGCCCAGCGCGATAAATATTACATAAGTATTTGATTTTAAATAATTTTATTTATTCTTACCACCGCCGGGGTGCCACTGCCCGCGCAGACGCGTGATACTCATGCGGTTGAATGCGCCCGCACGCAGCAAGCTAGTCATCACTAGCGCAAGATCGGCGCCGGGCTGTGCGGTGAGCGCTGCGTTGCCAGCTTGCGCGAGCGTCGCACCGTTAGAGCAGACTTCGATAAACGCGTAACCGGCGGCGTCCAGTGCGATCCATTCTACCGTGTCGCGCCCGCGCGTGAGCAGCCCGCCTTCGGCTTGCCACGTGGGTTGCCAGATATCATCACCAGCGAAATCGCGCGCGCGATTGTGTGCCCAGATGCTGAATACCGGCGCGTCCGAAAACCAGGCCCAGCGCGCGGCCGCATGCGGATACAACACCGTGGCGGCCAGTTGTTCAGGCGTGAGTGCGGACAATGCGGCTGGGTCGAGCACGGGTTCGTTGCGCGCGGCATGCGCCGCCGTCCACAGCCGGTCGAGACGGGCCACGCCGGGCAAGTAAGGTAGTTCCTGTGCCGGTGCAAAGTGCGCGAGAAAATCCGCGAACGATGATCCGTAGTGCAGCAGCGTCGGATCATCCGGCGGCGTAGCGCGCACGTACTGCGCGGCCGCCGCACGAAACCATTCGTCACCCACCAGCCGCGCCACCGCGGGGTAATTGGCTTGCAGCGCGTCGATGCAAGCTTTCGTCACCGTGTTGCGGTATACCGCGAAGGCAGGCTGTGCCACGAGTGCGGCAAGCTGCGGTGTGGCGGGCGCATCCGGTGCGCGCAGTGCGTGCGCAAAGGCATCCTGAAAATGGGCCAGTGACACTACGCGGCCCTTGCCAACGGCGCGCGCAAGTACGCTTCGGCGCGCTGGCGTTCCGCAAAGAGTTCTTTGAAATCGGGTAGTTGATCGTCGCGTTCTATCAACGTCGGGCGCGGTCCGATGCGCTGGATCAGGCGTTCATAGAGTTGCCATACGGCGGGCGCTACCGGCGCGTCGTGGCTGTCGATCAACAACGCCCGTCCTAAATTCGGGTCCGGCGTATGACCGGCGAGATGAATTTCGCACATGGGTTCGCCGGGAAACGCGTCGATGTAAGCCTCAGCACTGTAGCCGAGATTGTTCGCACTGACGTAAACATTGTTGATATCGAGCAACAGGCCGCAGCCGCTGCGGCGCGCCAATTCGTTCAGAAAATCAATCTCGTCCCAATCGTGATTTTCGATACGCAAATAATGCGACGGGTTTTCGATGGCGATGGGGCGTTGCAGCGTATCCTGCGTGCGCGAGATGTTGTCGGCGATGCGCGCCAAAGCTTCGTGGGTGCGCGGGAACGGCAGCAGATCCGGGTGATACGCGCCGCGCCACATCGACCACGCCAGATGTTCGGACACCAGCGCGGGCTCGACGCGGCGCACCAGTGCAGCAAGGCGCGCGAGGTGAATGGTGTCAGGCGTGGCATCCGCGGCCAGTGACAGCGCCACGCCGTGCAACGACAATGGGTGATGTTCGCGGATGGCTTCCACCCAGGCGAGCCGCGGGCCGCCATCCACGAGGTAATTTTCGGGATGCACCTCGAACCACAGCCCGTCGCTCGTACAGGAGAGTGCCGCATCATAGTGCTGCGGTTTTAATCCCAGTCCGGCGGTGAGGGCCGTGGTCATGATGGCAAGCTGATTTCGCGCACGCTTACATCTTGTCCATTTTATCCGTCTTATCCATCTTGGCCGGCGCCAGCGTGCCCATGCCGGTGGGCGTCTTCATGGTGGTGCAGGTGCCTTTGGCGACATATTTCCAGGCGGCAGCGTTGTAATCCACTTTTGACGTGCCGGCGCAGGTGGTACCCGGGCCCGCGGCGCAATCGTTTTTGCCCGCCATCGAAATGCCGTAGCAGCGTTCTTTTTCGCCTTTGATCGAGGCGCCTTTGTCCTGCGCGAGCGCGGCACCGGAAGTAATAGCAGCCAGTGTGATGGCGGTAACAGCAAGTTTGTGGTTCTTCATGGTAGATCTCCGTGTGGGATTGAACGAGGTTAAGTGAAGCGGCAGCACTCGGTTCACCGAGGTTGTCCTCAAGCTAATTCGCAGCCGTGGGCACGATGGTTACACGCTGAAGAAAATATTGGTGTGGCACGTCGCTCACGCGGCTGTCGGCGTTCTGAGCCGGTAGTAAAGACTTGCAGAGTCAGGCACAATCCGCCGTCGAAATCATTTTCGCCATGCTGTAACCAAAGACGATCCC
>JAYUAH010000012.1:0-2727 GCA_043741415.1 Betaproteobacteria bacterium | reverse complement strand
CGCGGAAGCCCGATTTTATCCAAAAAAAAGGCAGCCTAAGCTGCCTTTTTCGAAATCGCCTGCATCGCACCGTTACTTGGCCGCTTCAGCCGGTGCAGCAGGCGCTTCCGGCGGCATCACGTCGGCCACCGCGGCGGCAGCGCCGCGAACAGCCAGTTTCTCCTTGATACGTGCTGCCTTGCCGGTCAGCCTGCGCAAATAATAAAGTTTGGAGCGGCCCACGTCGCCGCGGCGCTTGACCTCGATGCTGGCGATCAGCGGCGAATACGTCTGGAACGTACGCTCCACGCCCTCGCCCGAGGAAATTTTGCGCACGATGAAATTGGAGTTCAAGCCGCGATTGCGCCTGGAAATCACGACACCTTCAAAGGCCTGCACGCGCTTGCGCTCGCCCTCAACCACTTTGACGCTGACAACGACGGTATCACCGGCCGCGAACGTGGGTATCTTGGCGCCTAAACGCGCGATTTCTTCGTTTTCGAGTGTTTGTATCAAGTTCATTTTCCAGCTCCTTGTACTTCTGCTAAGTATTCATCGAGAAGCGCACGTTCATCGGCGCTGATCCCTGGTGCCGCCGCGCGTGCCGCCAGTAAATCCGGTCGGCGTTGCTGCGTCCTGCCTAAAGCCTGCTTCAACCGCCAACGCGCGATGTCCGCATGGTTGCCGGACATTAACACCGGCGGCACCATTACACCTTCATACACTTCAGGCCTCGTGTAGTGCGGGCAATCGAGAAGCCCCTGCACAAACGAATCCTGTTCCGCCGACTGCGCATCGCCCAACACACCGGGCAACAAGCGAATCACTGCATCCATCACCGCCATCGCGGCCACTTCGCCGCCCGACATCACGAAATCGCCGATGGAGATTTCGTCGTCGATCTGGCGTGCGATCAAGCGCTCATCCACGCCTTCGTAACGCCCGGCCACCAACACAATACCCTGCTCGGCCGCCAGCGACTTCACTTTCGCATGCGTTAACAACTTGCCCTGCGGCGACAGGTAAACCACGCGCGGCTTGCTGACGCCGGCGCTGATCTGCCGCTGCCGCGCCGCGCACACTGCTTTTTCCAGCGGATCAATCATCATCACCATGCCGGGGCCGCCGCCGTAAGGCCGGTCGTCCACCGTGCGGTGCGTGTTGGCCGCGAAATCACGCGGGTTCCACGGCAAAAACTGATACGCCTTACGCTCGCATGCCCTTCCTGTAATCCCCGACCCGGTAATCGCGTCGAACATTTTCGGGAACAGCGTGACCACATCAAATTGCAACATCAGTAGTCCGCACCCCACTCGACTTCAATCACGCCAGCCGAAATATCCACACGTTTTACCACGCTGGCAATAAACGGTATCAACCGCTCTTCACCACCTGCTCCATCCGTCACTGCCTGCACCACCATTACAGCGTTGGCACCGGTCTCCAGCATCGATCCGACGACACCAAAATCCAGCCCCGCGGTATTCTTGACCTTGAGCCCCACCAAATCGGCCCAGTAAAACTCGCCTTTTTCAGCCGGCGGGAAGGCGTCCCGCGGTATCGCCACCACGCGGCCTTTGAAACTGGCCGCGATATCGCGATCCTCACATCCGGCAAGTTTGGCCACCACATCGGTGCCCTGCACTTGCGACTCCAGCACCTCGTATTCGCGCCAACCCGCCGCGTCACTCAGCCACCACTTGGCGTAATGCTTTAAATTGCCGGATTCACTATAAGGTTGAACCCGCACCCAGCCCTTGATTCCAAATGGAGCGCTGACGCGCCCCATCTCCACCAGATTCACCAGATGATCAGGCGGCGGCTTTAGACTCAACCGCGGCCTCAACGGCAGCGGCCGGCTTCGCGAACTGCTTGACCAAACGCGACACGGTATTGGAGGGCTGCGCACCCACGGATTGCCAATGCGCGAGACGCTCGCGGTTCAGACGGAACATTTCGTGGCCTTCCGGTGCCTTGGGGTCGTAAAATCCCACACGCTCGATAAAACGGCCATCGCGCGCGCGACGCGCATCCGCCACGACGATATTGAAAAACGGACGCTTTTTGGCGCCACCACGCGCTAAACGAATCACTACCATGGGAATTTCATCCTTGCTTTGCGTACTGGACGCGGGCCGCCCGCATACGAAAGGGCGGGTAAATCGAAAGGGCGTGATTTTACGACACTTTTTACCCTCAGCGCAAGGAAAGACACAGGCCGCTAAGCGCAAGGCGCCAACCAGCCTCGCCACAGGATAATACAACCTAAGTATTTGTTTTTATTTAATTTTTTACCAATAATCCCAACGAGAAGCCCGCATGAGCACAAACCCCGCCACCGCCACCGAGCGTATCGAAAAAGCCACGCAGACGCGCTTTGGAGAAACCCTCACCGTCCCCGCGGGCACACCCGGCACCGACGAACTTCAACGCATGCTCGAACACAGCTCGCACCGCAAGTGGACGCCGCAGCCGGTCGCCGCCAACTTGCTGCGGCTGCTGTGCGCCAGCGCATTGTCGGCGCCGTCCAAATCCGATTTGCAGCAGGCCGACATTATTCACGTCGCCGATTGCGCGAAAATTAAAGCCATCGCGGATTTGATCCCCGACATGCCGTGGATCAACAACGCGCCGGTATTCCTGGTGTTTTGCGGCAACAACCGGCGCATCCGCCAAATCGGCGAGTGGCGCGGCAAGCCCTTTGTCAACGAACATCTCGATCACTTCATGAATGCCGCGGTCGACGCC
>JAYUAH010000011.1:0-2737 GCA_043741415.1 Betaproteobacteria bacterium | reverse complement strand
AAGCGAGTATGACGACGATCCGGACGAGCCCGACTGTGTCGCGGCGAGCAGCGAATTTGATGTGACGTCATTGATCGAAGACGAGGTGTTGCTGGCGTTGCCGACGTATCCGCGTCACGAAGCGGGCCGCTGTACGGGCCGCACCGGCTCTGCGGAGGCGGCCGGCGCAAAGATTTTGGCCTTCAGCGCTTTACAGGCGCTGAAGCAAAAAGTTATTCAATCGAAGGAGTAGTGAAATGGCTGTTCAGCAGAATAAAAAATCGCCGTCTAAACGCGGCATGCATCGTTCACACAGCGCGCTGGTTGCGGCATCGCTGGCACTCGAGCCCACCACCGGCGAAGTGCATTTGCGTCATCACATCAGTCCCAACGGTTTTTACCGGGGCAAAAAAGTCCTCAAGGCCAAGGGCGAATAAATCGCTCGCAGCACTGGCTGTTGCTTACTCTGTTTGGCACAGCGTGGCATGACCCGTTTCGTGAACGGTAATCTCGCATGCGGGTAACCGTAGCGGTCGATTGCATGGGTGGCGACCATGGTCCGGTGGTCACCGTGCCGGCAGCGCTGGCGTTGCTGCGCGACGATGAAGCGACCGCGGTCATTCTGGTGGGCTTGTCGCCCGACATTGAAGCGCAGCTCAAAGGCGAAAAAGCAGCTTTCGGTGACCGGCTGGTGGTGCGTCATGCCGCTGAAGTGGTGGGCATGGACGAGCCGCCGGCGCTCGCCATGCGCAGCAAAAAAGATTCGTCCATGCGCGTCGCCGTTGACCTGGTTAAATCCGGCGAAGCGCAGGCAGCGATCAGTGCCGGCAATACCGGCGCGCTGATGGCGATTTCGCGTTATGTGCTGAAAACGCTGGCGGGCATAGACCGTCCGGCGATTGCCTCTATCATGCCCACCCACACCGGACGTGTTTACGTGCTCGATCTGGGCGCTAATGTCGATTGCACGGCGGAACATTTGCTGCAATTCGGCATCATGGGTTCCGAGCTGGTGGCGTGCGTTGAACACAAACCCAGTCCGACAGTCGGTCTGCTCAATATCGGTGAAGAAGACATCAAGGGCAACGACGTGGTCAAAAAAGCGGCCGAGTTGCTGCGAGCCAGCGGTCTTAACTTTTATGGCAACGTCGAAGGCACTGATATTTTTAAAGGCACCACCGATGTGGTGGTGTGCGACGGCTTCGTCGGCAATGTGGCGCTCAAATCCGCCGAGGGACTGGCGCTATTGATGCGCACCTTTCTGCGCGCGGAGTTCGAGCGTAATATTTTTACGCGTTTCGCAGGGCTGATCGCGCTGCCGGTGCTTAACGCCTTCAAGAAGCGGGTGGATTATCGCGGCTATAATGGCGCCAGCCTGTTGGGCCTGCGCGGCATTGTGCTGAAAAGTCACGGTTCCGCGGATGTCTACGCGTTCGCTTGCGCATTGAAGCGCGCGGTCGAAGAGGTGCGTACCGGCATGCTGGCGCATATTTCGGAGCGCATGACCCATATCCACGGATTGAATCAGTGACTGTCTATTCCAGAATCGCCGGCACCGGCAGCTATCTGCCCGCCAAGGTGCTGACCAACAAAGATCTCGAAGGCAGTGTTGAAACCTCCGACGAATGGATCTTCAGTCGCACCGGCATACGCCAGCGGCATATTGCCGCCGAGCATGAATGCGCGAGTGATCTCGCGCTGATCGCCTGCCAACGCGCGATGGACGCTGCCAGGGTCAGCGCGGCCGAACTCAATCTGATTATCGTCGCCACCACCACACCCGATATGGTGTTTCCGAGCACGGCGTGTATTTTGCAGGCGAAGCTCGGCGCCAAAGGCTGCCCCGCGTTCGACGTGCAGGCGGTGTGCAGCGGCTTCGTCTACGCGCTGACCACCGCGGATCATTTCATGCGCTCGGGACAGTACCGCAATATTCTGGTGGTGGGTGCTGAAGTGTATTCGCACATCCTCGATTGGGAAGACCGCGGCACCTGCGTTTTGTTCGGTGATGGCGCGGGCGCTGTGGTGCTTCAGCGCAGCGATGCGCCGGGCATACTGTCGACGCACATCCATGCCGATGGCAGTCACGCACATATTTTGTCGGTCCCGGGTACGGTGTGCGGCGGAAAGGTGAGCGGACGACCGCTGCTGCAAATGGAAGGCAACGCGGTGTTCAAATTCGCCGTGCGCGTGCTGGAAGAAGTGGCGCACGAAGCGCTGGCGGCCAACAATCTCACCACGGTCGACATCGATTGGCTGATCCCGCATCAGGCGAATATTCGTATCATCCAGGCCACCGCCAAAAAACTCGGCATGCCGATGGACAAAGTGATCACCACTGTCGACCGTCACGCTAATACGTCTGCGGCTTCAATTCCGCTGGCATTGGATGTGGCGGTGCGCGACGGACGCATCCGCGCCGGGCATAATGTGCTGCTCGAGGGCGTGGGCGGCGGCTTTACCTGGGGCGCCGTGCTGGTTAAGCTGTAAATGAACGTAACTATTTGATTTTATTAAATATTTTACTATGACATTCGCATTGGTATTTCCGGGGCAAGGTTCGCAAGCGGTGGCCATGATGCAGCCGTTCGCGGATTCCCAAGTGGTCAAAGACACCTTCACCGAAGCCTCTGATGCACTGGGGCAGGATTTGTGGCAACTGGTGGCTGAAGGTCCCGCCGAGCAACTCAATGTGACGGTGAATACCCAGCCGGTAATGCTCACGGCGGGCTACGCCCTGTATCGCGCGTGGCAAGAC
>JAYUAH010000010.1:0-2739 GCA_043741415.1 Betaproteobacteria bacterium | reverse complement strand
CATCTCGCAACCGAGATGCTGTTGAATCGCGCAAACGTCACGATGGTGCACGTACCGTACAAAGGCGCGGTGCCCGCGCTATAACGCCGCGCGAGGTGATTGCCAAGCTGGAATCGAATGTCGCGGCAGCGGTAAAAGACCGCGACGTCAACGCGCGCATCATCGACGACGGCGTGCGGCCCGTGGGCAGTTCGGCGGCTGAACTTGATAAACTATTGCGCAGCGAGTTGGTGCTATGGGAGAAAGTGATGCGCGAAATCGGCATCAAGCCTGCCGAGTAAAGCGGCGGCACGCTTACGTTTTGCTCCTCTTGCGCGGGCAATTTTCGCGTGTGCAATCGGCGTAGATGTGCAGCGAGTGATCGTGAATTCTAAAGCCGCGCGCTTCGGCTACTTGCGACTGGCGTTTTTCGATTTCCGCGTCGTAAAATTCCTCGACGTGGCCGCATTGCACGCACACCAGATGGTCGTGATGTTTGCCCTCATTCAGTTCGAATACCGCTTTGTCGGCCTCGAAATGATGGCGGATCAAAAGCCCCGCCTGCTCGAATTGCGTCAGCACGCGGTAAACCGTGGCAAGCCCGGTGTCGGTGCCTTCTTTTTGCAGCAGTTTGTAGACGTCTTCGGCGGATAGATGGCGTACACTGCTGCGCTCAAACAATTCGAGTATGCGCAGCCGCGGCAAGGTTGCCTTGAGCCCGCTGGTCTTAAGATTTTCGCTCGAAGTCAACGGCTTCTCTATCGTAGGTGGGGCAGTCTGGGCTATGATATTAGGAATTCTTCGCAGAGGAAACCTCGTGCGCTGTTCGAGGTCTATTCAAAATCAATTCAGCGGTCAACGAGAGGGTGTCCAAGCATGGCAGTGATCGGCCTACCGCCGCTGCCGAGCTTAATACAATATGTTACGTAAAAACAATAGTTTAATTTTATTGCTGCTGGTGCTCGCGGGGTGCAAGTCGTTGTCGGATATTTCTGTGCCGGTGCTGCCGGGTTTTGGTCCGCACAAGATCAATATCCAGCAAGGCAACGTGATCACGCAGGATATGCTCGACAAGCTGCAGCCGGGCATGACGCGCAGCCAAGTACGTTTCGTGCTGGGCACGCCGCTGTTGGTGGACCCGTTTCGCACCGATCGCTGGGATTATGTTTACACCATGAACGTGGCCGGCAAGCGCGTCGAACAGCGCCAGCTAAAAGTGTACTTTGCCGACGACAAGATGGTGCGCTATGAGGGCGACGTCGTGGCGGACAGCACCGCCGCCGGGGCTACCGCGGGCACCGCTAAAATGGCGGACAAGCCGGGTGCCGCACCAGCAGTCAAACCCGAACCCGTGACATCGGCAGCCGCGAAGCCAGCCGCCGAGCTACCCGCACCTGCAACGCCCCAGCCGGCACCGACCACGCCCGCACGTGATGCGGCCGCCGTAGAAGCCGCGCCGCAATTGCGTTTGGCGCCGAACGAAGGCGAGCCCGCCAAGCCGGGCGAGATTGCCACGCCTGCGCCCGAGGCGGTGACGCCCGCGCGTGCGCCGGAGCCGCTGGAAGCGCCGCCGTTACCACGCCTGGTATTGCCGCCGGAGCAGGCGGAACAACCTGCGCCGGGGACGTTCGCCCAGCCGCAGCCGCGAGTCGCTGCCGAGCAGCAAGCGAAACCCGCGGCACCTGTAGCACCTGTGGCGGCCAAGCCCGAAGCGAAACCGGCGGAAAAGCCGGCGCCGCAGGCAACACCAGTACCGCAAGCACCAAAAGTACCACAGCGTGGATTTTTTGGCCGACTACTCGATGGCTTGAATCAGCCTGTCCGGCCCAGCGCGAATCCATTTCGCGAAGCGCAACCGGGCTCTCCGCCGGCACCGTTTGCCGATCCGGTGCCGGAGCCGGCGAAGCCGCAATAAGGAATGCCATGTTGAACATAGCCATCGCAGGCGCCAGCGGGCGCATGGGCCGCACCCTGATTGAAGCCGTGTTGCGCAGGGCCGATGTCAAACTGGCCGCGGCACTGGACATCGCTGGCTCTGCACATCTGGGCAAAGACGCGGGCGAACTCGTGGGCGCATCGTGCGGCGTGAAAATCACCGACGACGTAGAGCGCGCGTTGAAAGGCTGCGATGCCCTTATCGATTTCACTCGGCCCGAAGGCACGCTCCATCACGTGGCGCTGTGCCGCAAGCTGGGGGTGAAGCCGGTGATCGGTACCACGGGTTTTGACGAGGCCGGTAAACAAGCCATTGCCGCTGCCGCCCAGGAAATCGCTATCGCCATGGCGCCGAATTTCAGCGTGGGCATCAATGTCACCTTCAAGCTGCTGGAAATCGCAGCGAAATCGCTCGGCAAAGGCTACGATATCGAAGTCATCGAAGCCCATCACCGCTTCAAAGTCGATGCGCCGTCTGGCACTGCGCTGCGCATGGGCGAAGTGGTGGCGCAGGCAACCGGGCGCACTCTCAAAGACTGCGCCATCTACGGCCGCGAAGGCGTCACCGGCGAACGCAAAGACGATACCATTGCGTTTTCAACGATACGCGGCGGCGATCTGGTGGGTGATCACACGGTGATGTTCATCGGCATGGGCGAGCGCGTGGAAATCACCCATCGTTCATCGAGCCGCATGAACTATGCGACAGGGGCGTTGCGCGCCGCGCAGTGGCTGAGTGGGAAAAAAAACGGGCTCTACGACATGTTTGATGTGCTGGGGTTTCGATAGCACGTAGCACTTGGAATTTGGAGGCAGCGACGCCTT
>JAYUAH010000009.1:0-2740 GCA_043741415.1 Betaproteobacteria bacterium | reverse complement strand
CAAACTGGCGGATTTTTTAGCGCAACGCGGCGTGACCGTGCTGATCGACAAGCTCACGGGCGCCCATATTCGTAATTCGTCTTATTCCATACGCGAACTCGAAGAACTCGGACGCGACGCCGATCTGGCCATCGTACTGGGCGGCGACGGCACCATGCTCAATATTGCGCGCACCCTGGCGCCGTTTGAAGTCGCGCTGGTGGGGGTGAACCAGGGGCGGCTCGGGTTTCTGACGGATGTCTCGCTCGACACCATGTACGAGACGATTGCCGCAATACTCGATGGCCAATGCGTCACCGAAGATCGCATGCTGTTGCAGGGCGAGATCCATCACGCGGGTGCACTGGTGCAGGATGTGCTCGCGTTCAACGATGTGGTGGTGAGCAAGGGCATCGAAGGCAATATGGTCGAAATCGAGGTGCGCATCGATGGCGAGTTCATCTACAACCAGCGCTCCGACGGACTGATTGTTGCCACACCCACGGGGTCTACGGCCTATGCGCTGTCGGCGGGCGGGCCGATTGTGCATCCGTCGTTACGGGTGATTTCGCTCACGCCGGTGTCGCCGCACACACTGTCCAATCGCCCGATTGTGGTCAGCAGCGACAGTGTGATCGAAATCGTGGTGCAAAGCGACAGCGACACGCGGGTGCACTTTGACAGCCATTCCCACTATGACCTGAGCGAAGGCGACCGCGTGATCGTCAAGCGCTATCCGCACACCATCAGCCTGCTGCATCCGATTGGACACAGCTACTATCGGATGTTGCGCGAAAAGCTCAAGTGGAATCTGGAATAGGTGAAGCGTGAAGCGCGAGGGATGGGTGACGGCATGCTGCGTACGCTGACGATCCGCGATTTCGTGATTGTCGAAAAAATGGAGTTGTCGTTTGACGCCGGCTTCACCGTGCTCACCGGTGAAACGGGCGCAGGCAAGTCGATTTTGATCGACGCGCTGGCGCTGGTGCTGGGCGCGCGCGCTGATGCGCTGGTGGTGCGACAGGGCGCGGAGCGCGCTGAAGTCAGCGCCGAGTTCGACCTGGGTGATTTGAAGCCCGCAAAAAAATATATTAAAAATCAAGAACTTACGGATGAGGGCGATACCTGTCTGGTGCGCCGGGTGATCGACGCCGGTGGGCGCTCGCGTGCGTTTATCAACGGCACGGCGGTGACCGCGACGCAGTTGCGCGAGCTGGGCGAATTACTGGTGGATATCCACGGCCAGCATCAGCACCAGTCGCTGGCGCGCGCGCCGGCGCAGCGTGAGTTGATTGATGCGTACGGCAAGCTCGAAGCGCAGGCAGAAAAAGTGGCGGCTGCGCATCGCGATTGGCGCGATAAAGCCGAACGCCGGCGCGCGTTTGAAACCAACGCCGCGGCTTATGTGGCGGAGCGCGAGCGTCTCGAATGGCAGGTGAACGATCTCACGCAACTGGAATTCAAAGCCGACGAATGGCCGGTGCTAACGGCGGAACATTCGCGGCTCGCGCATGCGGCGAGCCTGATCGAGGCCGCCGAGTCCGCGATGGAAATTTTGTCGGAGGGCGAGGGCGCGAGCCTTGCGCAGATCAATGGCGTGATTTCGCGCTTGAAAAATCTCGTCGATTACGATCCCAAGCTGAAAGATGTGCTCGAGGTGCTGGAACCCGCGCAGTTGCAGTTGCAGGAGGCGGTGTACAGCCTGCGTCACTATCAGCAAAAACTCGACCTCGATCCCAAGCGTTTGCGTGAGGCCGAGTTGCGGCTCGATGCCATACACTCTGCCGCGCGTAAATACCGCGTGGAGCCCGAACAGTTGCCTGAGCTGCTAGACAAAGCACGGGCGCGGCTCGCTGAATTGTCGCTCGCAGGCGACGCCGAGGCGCTGCGCAAATTCGAGGCGGCTGCGCGCGATGTGTGCATGACCGAAGCGAAAAAACTCTCCGTGGGCCGGCGCAAAGCGGCCAAACAATTGGCGGAAAAAGTGACTGCGGCGATGCAAGCGTTGGCGATGGGCGGCGGCGTGTTCGATGTCGCGTTGAATGCACTGGATGAGCCCACTGCACATGGGCTGGAAAACATTGAATTCCTGGTCTCGGCGCATAAAGGCATGACGCCGCAGCCGCTGGCGAAAGTGGCCTCCGGCGGCGAACTGTCGCGCGTCAGTCTCGCCCTACAAACCATTACCAGTCAGATTGCGCAGGTGCCGACGCTGATATTCGACGAAGTGGATGCGGGCATCGGCGGACGCGTCGCTGAAATCGTCGGCAAGCTGCTGAAAGATTTAGGCACGAAGCATCAGGTGATGTGCATCACGCATTTGCCGCAGGTGGCCGCGTGCGGCGATCAGCAATGGCAGGTTGCGAAGAGCGCCGCAAACGGCAAGGTCGCGAGCAAAGTCACCGTGCTCAACAAACACGAGCGCGTGGAAGAAATCGCACGCATGTTGGGCGGCGTGAAAATTACCGACACCACGCGCAAACATGCGGCGGAGATGTTGGCGCCGCGCTAAGTCGTTTTAGCGTTTAAATAAAATAGTGTTTAAAAACAAATACTTACGATTGATTGTCGATTGTGGGGTAGTGGCGCTTGCGAGCGCATTTTTGACGCCGGCTCTGGCCGCCGAATTTCCCGAACGTCCCGTGCGCATCGTCGTGGAGTTTCCGGCGGGCGGCGCGTCCGATGTGGTGGCGCGGCGTGTAGCTGCAAAGCTGCGTGATCGACTCGGCCAGACTATTGTCATCGATAATCGCGCGGGTGC
>JAYUAH010000008.1:0-2740 GCA_043741415.1 Betaproteobacteria bacterium | reverse complement strand
CCACAAATCCTTCGTCCGCCGGACCCGCCACACTGCGATAGCCGATGCGATATTCTTCGCGCGCGCGTTGATGCACGTGGCCGGCGCGGTCGATGGTGGTGACAGCGGTAACCAGATCCCAGGTCTCGCCGCCGTAGCACCCGGCGTTCATCGCCAGCGCGCCGCCGACAGTGCCCGGAATTCCCGCGAGAAATTCCGCCCCTTGCGCGCCATGCAGCGCGGCAAAACGCGCCACCTTAGGGGATGCTACGCCGGCCCCGGCAATAATTTCGATCTCACGTTCTCCCGTACTCAACAAACCAATCTGCCGCAACGCCCAATGGGTAAACACGACCGTGGCCTGCAGACCACCATCGCGAATCAGGAGGTTACTGCCAAGTCCACAAAAGTACAAGCCCTCCGTACGGGGTACGGTACGCAAAAAGGTAGAAAGGTCATCGACGTCGGCCGGCGCGTAGGTGCGTGCAGCCTTGCCGCCGGCGCGCCAACTGACGTGTTTGGCCATCGGCTCGTCGTAGCGCAACTCGCCGCGAAGATGGGTCAGGGTAGTTGCGTCGGCCATGTTCATGGGTTCACGAGTGTTGCTGCCACGCCGCCGATGGAGCCGGCACCCATGATCAGCACCACGTCGCCATCACGCACGGCACCGCGTATCGCGTCCGCCACGCCAGTCACGCTATCCACAAACAACGGCTCGACCTTGCCCTGCAGGCGCACTGCGCGCGCCAACGCGCGTCCATCCGCAGCCACTATCGGCGCTTCGCCCGCCGCATACACTTCGGTAAGCACCAGTGCATCCACCGTCGACAACACTTTGACGAAATCCTCGAAGCAGTCGCGGGTGCGCGTGTAACGGTGCGGTTGAAACGCCAGCATCAAGCGCCGTCCCGGGAACGCACCGCGTGCAGCCGCCACCGTGACGGCCATTTCCACCGGGTGGTGACCGTAGTCGTCGATCACCGTTGCACGTCCACCAGCGGCAGCTTCCATTTCGCCGTAGCGCTGGAAGCGCCGGCCCACGCCTTTGAACTCCGCCAGCGCTTTGACGATTTTGTCGTCCGGCACACCGACTTCGGTGGCCACGGCAATCGCCGCCAGCGCATTCAACACGTTGTGCATGCCGGGCAAATTCAGCGCGATATCGAGCGCGGCTGCGCCCTCATGCACCGAGCGCACGGCGCGAAAACGCATCTGCCCGCCGCGGTGTTGAATGTCGACCGCGCGCAACTGCGCTTCGGGCGCAAGGCCATAGGTCATCACCGGTTTGGTGATTTTCGGCAGAATGTCGCGCACATTGGCATCGTCCTGGCACAGCACCACCATGCCGTAGAACGGCAGGTGCTGGGTAAAATCGACAAACGCCTGCTTCAGCTTGTCGAGCGAATGGCCGTAGGTTTCCATGTGATCGGCATCGATATTGGTAATCACTGACAGCACCGGCTGCAGATGCAGAAACGAGGCATCGGATTCATCCGCTTCGACCACAATGAATTCACCGGCACCGAGGCGTGCATTGGCGCCTGCACTGTTAAGCCGTCCGCCGATCACAAACGTGGGGTCGAGCCCACCTTCGGCCAATATGCTCGCCACCAGACTGGTGGTGGTGGTTTTGCCGTGCGTGCCGGCGATGGCAATACCCTGCTTCAGACGCATCAGTTCGGCCAGCATCAGCGCGCGCGGCACCACGGGGATATGTCTCTCGCGCGCCGCCATCACTTCCGGGTTGTCCGCCTGCACCGCGGTGGAGGTCACCACCGCATCCGCATGCGCGATGTGGTGCGCGGCATGGCCTTCGAACACGGTTGCACCGAGACTGGCGAGCCGGCGTGTTGCGGCATTCGACGCGAGATCGGAGCCACTCACTTCATAACCCAAGTTGACGAGAACCTCGGCAATCCCGCTCATGCCGGAGCCGCCGATGCCAACAAAGTGCACACGTTTAACTTTATGCCGCATGAGCGAGCTCCCTGCAAATATCGCCGACCGAACGCGTGGCATCCGGCTTGGCCGCAGTGCGTGCGGCGCGCGCCATCGCCAGCAGCTTGTCGCGCGTGAAACTTTGCAACAAAGGTGCTAGTTTTTCGGGCGTAAATTCAGATTGCGGGATCAGCACCGCTGCGCCGCGATCCGACAGAAAGCGCGCGTTGTGCGTTTGATGATCGTCCACCGCCCACGGCAGCGGCACCAGGATCGAAGCCACGCCCACAGCCGCGATTTCAGTCACGGTGGATGCGCCCGCGCGGCAGATCATCAGATCGACTGTTGCATAGCGCGCGGCCATGTCGTCAATGAAAGGCAGCGTCTCGGCCACCACACCTGCAGCCGCATACGCGGCGCGCAAGGTCTCGATATGCGCAGCGCCGGCTTGATGCGTAACCCGCGGACGCTGTGCTGCGGGGATCAACGCCAGCGCTTGGGGCAAAGTGTTGTTGAGTACGGCTGCACCCTGACTGCCACCGAGTACCAGCACCTGGAGCCGCGCATCACGCGGCGCCGCGTAGCGCGCATCGGGCGCTGCGATCACGCCAATATCGGCGCGCACGGGGTTGCCGACCCACGATGCTAACTTATTGTTTTTAAACGAATTTGGGAATGCCGTCAGCACGCGATCGGCGAACCGTCCCAACACGCGATTGGTGAGCCCGGCCACCGAATTTTGTTCGTGTATCACCAGCGGCCGCCGCATCAGCGCCGCCATCAAGCCACCCGGAAATGCGACGTAGCCGCCCATACCCAGCAC
>JAYUAH010000007.1:0-6479 GCA_043741415.1 Betaproteobacteria bacterium | reverse complement strand
AGGTCACGTCACCGGACAATATCCTGGTGAGCGGACGACTCGCGCGTGGTGCGGCGGCGTCCGTCAGTGTGGGGGCTGTACCTTGGGGTGGCCCCGGTTTTCGTATGGAAATTTTCGGTCGTGACGGCGCAATCATTGCGACCGGCAATATCTCGTCGCAGCGTGGTGAGAGGCTGCGGGTGCAAGGCGCACAGAAGAGTCAGACCTTGAAGGACCTCGATATTCCCGAGCGTTTTATTCACGTGCCGCCGGGTTTTCCAAAGGGCGATCCGTTCAACGTCGGACAGATGTATGCGCTGTTCGCCGAAGGCATTCGTACGGGCAAGCCGAATAGCCGTTTGCCCACCTTTGAGACAGCGGTTGAACTACACCGCTTTATCGACACCATCAAGCAGGCGTCGGATGAGGGGCGTACTCTGGACGTCACGTAAATGAGTGACGAGTACCCGCTCGAAGGGCTGCGTGTCGTCGATGCCAGTCAAGGGATTGCCGGCCCCAGTGCCGGCATGACGTTGGCACGCTACGGCGCCGATGTGATTAAAATCGAACCGCAGGCGGGCGACTGGTCGCGCGGCATCACCGCCGGGAAAGATGGCATGACAGCCATGGCGCTGGCCACCAATGTGGGCAAGCGCAGTATTGCGCTCGATCTCAAGCAGCGCGAAGGCGCCGAGCTGCTGCATAAACTGGCGCAGCAGGCAGATGTGTTCATCGAAAACTTTCGCACCGGGGTGATGGCGCGCCTGGGGTTTGCCTATGCGCAGGTTGCTGCCTACAACCCCGGCATCATCTACCTGTCGGTGACCGGCTTCGGGCAAGAGGGGCCCATGCAATCGCAGCCGGCAACGGACGCGATCCTGCAGGCGTTCACCGGCATGATGAGCATCAACAAGGGGCGCGTGGATGGGGTGCCGCATCGGCTCGAATGCTGGCCGATTGATGTGGCCACTGGACAATTCGCGTTTCAGGCGGTGGCGATGGCGCTGTATGCGCGCCGCGATAGCGGCCGTGGGCGCTACATTGATGCGAGCTTGTTGCAAGGTGCAGCGGGCCTGCAAACCGTGCGCATGATCGAGCATGTGATGACGGGCGGTGCTGCGACAGCGGGTGGCGCTTTCCCGGTCGCCACCTTCCGCACCGCGGATGGGTCGATCAACGTCAGCGTGCTGAAAGACGCGTTGTGGCCGTCGTTTTGCTGCATCATCGGCCGCCCCGATCTCGCTGCTGATCCGGCGTTGGCCACCGGCAAAGGACGCCGCGCGCGCGGCGACGACATCCTGCGCATTGCCAATGAGGCTTTTGCGCAGCAGCCTTCCGAGCATTGGTGTGTGCAGATGCGCGAGGCGGGCATACTGAATGAGCGCGTCAACACCTATGACGAGCTATTCACGCATGCGCAGACCGAGACCACGAACGTGTTCACATGGTCGGAACACGCATCCGCCGGACGCGTGCCGCACCCGAACCTGCCTGGCCCGCAGCCGCTGGAGGCCGACACGCCGCGCGCCAAGGTGCCGCGCATCGGCGAACACACGCGTGCGATTCTGATCGAGTTGGGATTTGATGCGCAGGGCATACGCCGCCTGCTCGAGCAGGCGATTGTGTTCGGGCCGGCGGTGTAAGCAACCTGTTTGGCATGTGCTATTCTTGGTCATCACGGGTTCAAATTTTTCGTGTGGAGCCCGGCCGTGTGAATCTCACACGCGCTGCTTGCGAGTGCTGATACAGGGAGGAGGGCCATGGCCAAACCAACGGAGTCGTCACCCAGTTCGCACCAGGTGCAGGTGTGGGACGGCGCGGTGCGCGTGTTTCACTGGCTGCTGGTGCTGCTGATTATTTTCATGTGGCGCAGCGGCACGGTGAAAGGCGAATGGCTGACGTATCACTTTTACGCGGGTTACGCGATTCTGGCGCTGCTCGTATTTCGCATCATCTGGGGCTTTGTGGGGGGCACGCACGCGCGCTTTGCGGATTTTGTTTATGGGCCCGCTGCGATTGTGACGTATATCAAAACCCTGCCGAGCCGCACCGCCGCCAAGTTCGCCGGACACAATCCGCTCGGCGGCTGGAGCGTGGTGCTGATGATTTTGTGCTTGGCGGTGCAGGTGGGCACGGGCCTCTTCGCCAACAACGACGATCTCGCGATGGAGGGTCCGCTGGCAAAACTCGTGCGCGGCGACACCAGTAACTTCCTCACCCACATCCATCACATCAACTTCAATATTTTGCTGGCGCTGATTGCGGTGCATATCGGCGCGGTGCTGTATTACCTGATTTACAAAAAAGAAAACCTGATCGCGCCGATGTGGCATGGCCGCAAGCATTTGCCGGAGGCGCTGGCCGCAGCGCAACGCCATAGCGGCGGGTGGGCGCGCGCGCTATTGATTCTGGCGATGGTGACGGCGGGGGTGTTCCTGCTGGTGCGTTAGTGCAGGCGCAATAGCGTGGTGCAAAAAAAGCCGCCATGATTACTCATGGCGGCTTTTTAATTTAAGGCAGTAACGTGCGGTTACTTGGCGCGGAAGTCGTCGTGGCACCCGCCGCAGGACTTGCCCACGTCGCCCAACGCAACTTTTACCGCGGCTTCGTCGCTCTTGGAAACTTTATTGAGCGCGGCGACGGCGCTTTGCATGCGATCGGCAGCGGTCTTGAACTTGGCGTTGTCGGTCCACACAGCCGGCAGGGCTTTGCTCTTTTCGTCTTTGGTGCTCTCGACAAAGCCGTCCCACGCCAGTTTGGTGAGGACCTCGAGGATCGGGGCATTGCGCGCGACGGTTTCGGCGTTATACGGCGTTTTGCCGCTGGCCATGCCGGCGATCGGGCCCCAATACTTGCCTTGCAGTGTCATGGCCGCCTGGCGCTGCTTCACCAGCACGTCCGGCTTTGCCTGTGCAAACACCGCAGCGCCATAACCCGCACCAATCAGCATTGCGACACCGCCCACCAACAGTTTTGTTTTCATGCATTTCTCCTAACTATTTGATTTTAAACAAAAAAATAAGCGGCAACGATGCAGCCCCTCGGCCTGCATTTGACGCGTCGGACTACCTGCATAAACAACTTGCGAAGTGCATTTATTCCCTGCGTTAGGCGGAATAACGTGTGAGTCTAGTGGAGGTAAACATTGCCGTCAATCTCGAATGATGAGGGTTGTGATCATTGCAAATCGCTGTTGCCGCTGCGCAGGCGTTTGACCGCACCGCGCTGTTTTTTGCCTTCAATGCGGCGCTCACGCGAGGCGCGCGTCGGGCGTGTGGCCTTGCGCGGTTTGGGCTTGTGGCTGGCCTCGCGGATCAGCTCGAGCAGACGCTCCTGCGCGTCGGCGCGGTTGCGGCTTTGCACGCGAAAACGCTGGGCGGTGATCAGAATTACGCCGTCATCCGAGGCGCGGCTGCCGGCGAGCTTGAGCAGCCGCTCGCGCACGTCGTCGGGCAGCGACTTTGAGCGCGCGGCGTCGAATTTGAGTTGCACCGCGGTGGAAACTTTATTCACGTTTTGCCCGCCGGGGCCGGACGCGCGCACGAAGGTTTCTTCGAGCTCGGATTCCTGCAATGCGATATTTCGCGTCACTCTAATCATGGTGTGGATAGTTTACGGTAAACTTGCCGCCATGACACTCACACCTCGCTTGGGATTTGCCGCCGGTTTTGCCATTTGCGCGGGCCTGCTGGGCTTTGCCTACTATCTGCAATACGTTGACATGCAGGATCCCTGCCCGCTATGCATGGTGCAGCGCGTGGCGTTTTATGTGCTGGGCGCGATATTTTTACTGGCGGCGCTGCACGGGCCGGCGCGGCGCGGGCGCATGATTTATGGGGTTGCGGCGTTTTTAACAGCGGCGCTGGGGGCTGCGGTGGCGGCGCGCCATGTGTGGCTGCAACATCTGCCCGCGCATCAGGTGCCCTCGTGCGGGCCCGATCTGGCGTATATGCTAAAGAAATTTCCGCTGGCGGACGTGTTGACCAAAGTGCTGATGGGCTCGGGCCAATGTGCCGAGGCGGGCTGGACGTTGTTGGGGCTGACGATTGCCGGCTGGTCGTTGCTGTGGCTGGTGGTGCTGGGACTGCTGGCGCTGTATTGCGGGCTGCGCCGGCAGACTAGGCAGGGATATCGGGTGTGAGTTGACGTTCCAGTGCGGTAATCTGATCTTTGACGAACAGTTTGCGTTTTTTAAGACGTTGCACTTGCAGTTGATCGTGGGGCGTGATTTCAAGCATATGTGTAATCACATCATCCAGGTCGCGGTGCTCAAGGTAAAGTTGCTCGATCTTGCCTCTGAGTGCGTCGACGTCGGCGGTCGGGCTCATGGGAAATTCTCCGCGCGGTATTGAGTGCGCAGTATACGGTGATGCGTTGGAAAACACGAGGGATAGGCGTTTCGCTGCGCGTGGGTAAGTATATATAAGTATTTGATTTTAAAAAATATTTTATAGGTGATGCATGGGCATATCAATCACAGTGAATGGCCGCGTGCACAGCGTGGCGGCGGATGAAGAAACGCCGCTGCTGTATGTGCTGCGCAATGAAACAGGCTGCAAAGGCGTGCGCTACGGCTGCGGCCTGGGGCAGTGCGGCACCTGCACGGTGATTATCGACGGCAAGCCGGTGCAGTCGTGCGATGTGCCGGTGTCGGCGGTGGCGGGACTATCGATTACTACGATTGAGGGTATCGGCTCGATGGATCATCCGCATCCCTTGCAACGCGCGTTCGTCGACGAACAAGCGGCGCAATGCGGTTACTGCGCCACCGGCATCATCATGTCGGCGAAGGCGCTGCTGGATGTGAATGCGTCGCCCAGCGATGCGCAGTTGAAACAAGCGTTAGCGAAAAACCTGTGCCGCTGCGGCACGCATCAGCGCATTTTGCGCGCGGTGCAGCGCGCTGCTGCCGAATTACGCGCCGTTGCCGAAGTGAGGAAATAGCCATGGCCGAAACCACCGCACGCCGCGCCTTGCCCGGCAGTCTCGACACCAATCGTTTTCTCAATCAGTGGCTGGATATTAATCGCGACGGCACGGTGAACATGCGTCCGGGCAAGATTGAAATCGGGCAGGGTATTTTGACCGCGCTGCGCCAGATCGTTGCCGAAGAACTCGATGTCAATCTCGAGCGCGTGAACATCGTCACCGCGGTCACGGCGCTGAGTCCCAATGAAGGCGTGACTTCCGGCAGTATGTCTATCGAACAATCCGGCACGGCGTTTCGTTACGCGGCGGCGGAAGCGCGCGAGTTGTTGCTGGCACGCGCGGGCGCGAAGCTCGGCGTGTCGATTGAGCAGTTGAGCGTGAACGACGGCGTGATCACGTCGCGCAGTGGCGGCAGCGTGACCTATTGGGACATCACCGACGACGCGTTGCTTAAACGCGAAGCGACCGGTGACGCTAAACCCAAATCGCATACGCTGCATAAAGTAGTCGGCACGGCTGCACAGCGCGTGGACATTCCGCGCAAGGTCGCAGGCGTACCGACTTATGTGCAGGACCTCGAGCCGCCGGGCATGTTGCATGCGCGCGTGTCGCGTCCGCCGAGCTACAGCGCCGAGCTGATCAGCGTCGATCTGGATGACGTGCGCAAAATGCCAGGCGTGGTGGCGGTGGTGCGCGACGGTAAATTTCTTGGCGTGGTGGCCGAGCGCGAAGAGCAGGCGATACGCGCGCAGCGGCGCCTCGCCCGCAACGCGCAGTGGCG
Organism: Betaproteobacteria bacterium; assembly: GCA_043741415.1. Classification (GTDB taxonomy): domain Bacteria; phylum Pseudomonadota; class Gammaproteobacteria; order Burkholderiales; family SG8-41; genus UBA5216. Next base: position 790 of record JAYUAH010000007.1, on the reverse strand, counting down.
CGAGGGCCCGACGCTGCCGGAATTTAATCCGCGTTATTTGCTGCAACGTGCGGCGAAATCCGAAGTCATCAGCGAGAAAAAAGGCGAGGCTGCCGCAGGCAAAGAATTGACCGGCGAATATACACGTCAGTTTCTGGCGCATGCCTCGCTCGCGCCGTCGTGCGCGATGGCGCAATTCGAACACGGTAAATTTACCGTGTGGACGCACAGTCAGGGCATCTATCCGTTGCGCGCCGAAATGGCGCCGGCGCTGGGCGTGCCGCTTGAGGACATTGTCATACACCATGTCGAGAGCGCGGGCTGTTATGGCCACAACGCCGCCGACGATGTGGCGCTCGATGCCGCCTTGCTCGCGCGTGCGGCGCCGGGGCGTGCGGTGCGTGTGCAGTGGATGCGCGAAGAGGAGTTCGCGTGGGAGCCGTACAGCTCGGCGATGGTGGTGAAAACGCGCGCGACACTGTCCGATGCAGGCCAGATTACCGCGTGGGCCATGGATGTGTGGAGTCACGGCCACAGCTCGCGTCCGGGGCGTGGTACCGGCGCCGACAGTAATTTGCTGGCGGCGTGGCATTTGGAAAAGCCGCTGACACGCGCGCAGACGGCGAATCCGCCGCTGCCAGGCGGCGGCAGTCATCGCAATGCCATACCGATTTATGATTTTCCGAACCAGAAAATCACCAATCATCTGGTTCCCGATCCGCCGTTGCGGGCGTCCGCCTTGCGCGGGCTGGGCAGTCAAAGCAATGTGTTTGCGATTGAATCGTTCATGGACGAGTTGGCGCTGGCGGCG
>JAYUAH010000006.1:0-2742 GCA_043741415.1 Betaproteobacteria bacterium | reverse complement strand
GATGCCGCGATGGCCTCTACCGCCGTGCGCACATCCGCCAGCACGCCGATCACGCCGGAATAATTGCGGCCGATTTCCACCGGATCGATATCGATCTGGATAATCGGCGTGCCGTCTTTCGGCATTTTGTAATTGCCGGTGGTGTGATCGCTGGTGTTGCTGCCGCAGAAAATCACCAGGTCGGCTTCCGTCACGATGTGATTGCCGCCGGTGCGGCCATAGAGTCCCATGGTGCCGAAAAACATCGGATGATTCTCAAGCAATATGGCTTTCGCATCCGGCGTGGCACACACCGGCGCCTGAATTTTTTCAGCAAGCGCGGCAATCGCGGCACCCGCATCGGAAATCGTCGCACCGCGGTCGGCGATGATCACAGGCCTTTGTGACGCCTTGATCGCGGCCACTGCGCGCTGCACCGCCGCGGCATCGGGCGCGGGGCGAAACGCCGGAAAGCGCGTGTGCGCCTCATCCGGCAGCACATCAAATTCGCCAATGAGGTGCGTAATCGCGTCGCCCGTTAAACCCGCCATATCCAGATGCACGGGGCGCGGTGTGCCGGTGGTGGCCTCGCGAAACGCCTGGCGCATCATTTGCTGCATTTGTTCCAGCGCGTCGATGCGGCCGTGGAATTTGGTCACCGCGCCGTAGAGCCGGTCGTGATCCACTTCCTGATACGCATTGCGATACTGCATGGTGTTGACGTGGCGGCCGGTGATGGCCACCACCGGTGAATGACCGAGATACGGATCCTGCATACCCGACGCGAGATTGGCCGCGCCCACCGATTGCGCGAGGCACACGCCGGGCCTGCCCGAGGTGCGCGCGTAGCCGTCGGCCATATAGGCGACACCTTTTTCGGAGTGGCCGAGTATGCGGTGGATGCCGGTGTCTTCCATCTCGGCCAGCGCGCGCCGCAGTACGGCGTCCATAAAAAACAAATGCGACACGCCATACGATTTAAGAATTTGTCCGAACAGCCGCGCACCCGTCATTTTCTGTGCCATTGCGTTTCTCCGTTGGTTAATGACAATGATAATAACCCAGATTATTTGCGCCGGATTAGAATGCGCTACGCCACTATTAATTCGTTGCCGACTATGAAGCAGTTGATTACGCACGCGGTTTTTGTTGTGCTGTGCCTCCCGCTCCCTATTGCGACGGCGCAAGCGGCTTTGACAAACTCAGCTCAGGCCTGGCCCAGCAAAACCCTGCGCTGCATTATTCCCACCGCGCCCGGCGGCGGCTCGGATCAAATCGTGCGCTTGATCGGCCAGCGCTACACGCAAGCGTGGGGCCAGCAAGTGGTGGTGGATCATCGCCCCGGCGCGGGCATGACCATCGGCATCGACATCACGGCAAAATCGACGCCGGACGGACACACCTTGGCGGTGGTCCACCCGTCGCATGCGATCAATGCCACGCTGATGTCGAAGCTGCCCTACGATCCGCTGCGCGATTTGGCGGCGATCACCGTACTCGCAACGCAACCGTACGCGGTGGTGTTCACGCCATCGTTTCCGCCGAAAAATATCAATGAACTCATTGCAGTTGCCAAAGCCAAACCGCGCGAACTGGTGTTTGTGTCGTCCGGCCCCGGCACTGCATCGCATCTGGCGGGCGAAATGTTCGTCAGCATGGCCGGGATCGAGATGACGCATATTCCGTACAAAGGTACGGGCTCACTCATGCCCGACCTCATCGCGGGCCGCGTGCCGATGATCATCAACCCCGTGCTGTCGGTGATAAATCAGGTCAACGCAGGCCGGCTGCGCTTGATTGCGGTGACGTCATCCAAGCGCGTGAGCACGCTACCGGATGTGCCCACCGTTGCAGAATCCGTGCCCGGTTACGAAGCCATGTCGTGGTACGCCATGCTAGTGCCGGCAAAAACACCGCCCACGATAATCAATAAACTCCAGGCGGAAACGGTGCGCGCCTTGAAGTCGCCAGACATCGTTGATGTGCTGGCCAAAGCAGGCGCCGACCCGCTGGGCAATACACCGGCCGAGGCGGACGCTTTCTTAAAAACCGAGATCGCACGCTGGGGACGCGTGATCAAACAAGCGAAAGTCAAAATCGAATAGCACGCATGGCTGAGGTGACTGTGCTCGACCCATCTTTAGGTTGCAACACTGCAAATTTCGAAAGGTATTGGCGTCGAACGTAGAACCCAAATCGACCCACACCTGCCGGTCCCTTTTATCCGAAGCAGCCGCTCAACACCTGGGCTGATCCGTCGCTCGGAAGCTGCCGGGCTACTAATCATCGTCATCTGCCTCCAATTCCGGCTCGCCGAATATCTTTATTATGTATTTCCCTTTTATGGCATTGATTGCGATTTCCAGATGCCTGCCTGGCTTAGGCGACTTTACCTGATGTTTCATAGACGAGAAGGTATCTAACGCTACCTTCTCTTCTCCATCCATGATCCAAATATAAGAATCTCCTTGGAGGCCTGATTCAACTTCGGCGAACTTAGTGCGAACGAACGCAAGCAGCTCATCGTAAAAGTCTTCGTAGCGACCGGGATATTCTAGTTCCGCAAAGATCATGTTCAGTCCCTCACTCGCGCCAAAATGGCATTGCGGCCCAACGTTTTGCTCTGCCGCGCCCGATCCACCAGACTTTAGATTTGTAGATATGGGGTCAGACACCCATGGCACTACCTTAAGCCCCTGACGTGCTGAGGCGGCGGGGTAAAAAGGGTGGCTGAGAGCCTGATCTTGCTATGATGGTGGTGTC
>JAYUAH010000005.1:0-2742 GCA_043741415.1 Betaproteobacteria bacterium | reverse complement strand
TCGACGTCGTCGGGCCGTTGATGCCGCACGTCCGCGCCTGATTTCGTGACCGGCACCTGGGCCGGCCTCGTCGCACCCGCGGGCATGCATGCCCAACGCATCGTCAATCGCCTCTCAACGGACGTGCAAAAGATCGCGCGTGATCCGCGACTCGGGAACGAAGATCGACTAGCGCGCGCCGCCGTGATTGCGTCGGCGCATCAAAAGAGCTCGACGTTATGAAAGTGCGTACCGCCCGTGTCGGATGCCACGGGCGTTTGTTTCGGCGCGGGATCGTCGATTTCCGCGCACAGCGGCGTCAGCATTTTTTCCAGTGCCAGGCTTTGATCCAAGGCTGCTTGGGCTTGTGCCGCGGCGTCGCGCGCGAGCTTTTGCAAATGCTGTTGTTGCGGCGCTGCCAGTGCCGCGCCTGTGTCTTTGATGTGTTCGGCTAGATGCTGCATGGCGCGCAGATTTTCGTTGCGCTGCGCCTGGAGGCGCGCGCTGATGTCGCGCGCCAACGCGGCATTGTGCTGGAGCTGCTGCAATAGCGTATCACCGCGTTGCGCGGCGCTGGTGACCACGTCCAGCGAGCGCATGTGAATATCCAGGGCTTCGGCCATTTTCACCACGGTATCCTTCAGACGACCGTAGAGCTCCGGGTCTTGCAAGGGCATGTTGTAGATGATGATGCTCGCACGTTCGTAATTGAACGCGGAGCGGCTGCCCAGATCGACGATGCGCTTGTCGGTTGCCATTTCGGCGAGCACCGCGTCTTCGACCGGGGTACAGGCGCCGGCACTGTTGCGCGACACGTGGCCGCGCGCATCGCGCAGTTGCACCGCGCCTTCGATCTGGAACTTTTGCAGCGTCAGCAGCGTGGTGGCGGCGATCTCCGTGAGATCGGTCTGGCGAATAATGTCGCTTAAAAAACCGAGCACCACACCCGTGCTGGCGGCTTCGCGTATGGACATCATGGCCATGCTGGCGGCATGACGGGCTTTTTCGGCCAATTCGTTGCGCTTTGCCTGCGTCGCCAGGGCGAGCCCGATTTTGTATTTCAGTTCTTCGGTGTTGAACGGTTTTGAAACATAATCATCACCACCGGATTCGTACGCTTTCAGGCGATCTTCGGCTTCGCTGTGGGCCGAGATAAACATCACCGGAATGTTTCGCGTGGCCGGGTTGTCCTTGATCGCGCGGCATGCCTGATAGCCGCTCATGCCGCCCGGCATTTCGACATCCATCAGAATAATCGCCGGCTTCGCCGACGCAATTGCCGCAAGAGCGGCTTCACCGCTGTTGGCGTAATCGAAATCAAACAGCTTGCCCAGAAGTTCTTCCAAGAGCTCTGGCGAGAAATCTTCATCATCGACAATCAGGACTTTGGCTTTCAAGTGGTGCATCTCCCCGCGATGGGTTTACTCGTCAAGCATAAGCGGTCGACGTGCAGTAGCCATCTACTGTATAAATGCACTGCTTGACGCGCCCGTATGAAGCGGCAATCCTAGCGCGAACTCAGTGACAATGCCATTGTTTGAATGAACCGACCATGAAATCCATCAAGTTGCCCAGCGCAGTTTGCGTGCCAGCCCTGGGTCAGGGCACCTGGAACATGGGCGACCATCGCGCAAAACGTGCGCAGGAAATCGCTACCCTGCGGCGCGGCATCGATCTCGGACTGACGCTGATCGATAGCGCTGAGATGTACGGCGAGGGTCGCGCCGAGCAACTCATTGCCGAGGCCGTTGCCGGGTGCCGCAACGAGGTATTTATTGTCAGCAAAGTATTGCCCGGCAACGCATCGCGGCGCGGCACCGTGGCGGCGTGCGAGCGCAGCCTGAAAAACCTCAGCACCGACCGCATCGATCTTTATTTGCTGCACTGGCGTGGCAGCGTGCCGTTTGCGGAAACGCTGGAAGCATTCACGGCGTTGCAGCGTGCCGGAAAAATCCGTCACTACGGTGTGAGCAATCTTGATCTGCCCGACATGCAAGCCTGGTGGAAGGTCGCGGGGGGCCAAGCGGTTGCTGCGAATCAACTGCTCTACAACCTGTCGCGGCGCGGCATCGAGTGGGATTTGTTGCCGTGGCTGCGCGAGCGGCGCGTGCCGGTGATGGCGTATTCGCCGCTGGAACAGGCGCGGCTCGTCAGCAACCCAAAACTCGCGGCCTTGGCCAAAGCCTCGGGCATCACGCCGGCGCAGATGGCGCTGGCGTGGCTGCTGGCGCAAGACGATGTGATGGTGATTCCCAAGTGTTCCAGCCCGGCGCGGGTGGAAGAAAATGCCGCTGCGAGCGACATTCAACTCAGCGCTGAGCAACTGCGTGAATTGGATAAAATCTTTCCGCCGCCCAAGGGCGCGCACGCGCTGGAGATGTTGTAAGCCGGGTCAATCACGCCGCGAGGCGATGGTCTCGCGTTTCACCAGATCGGGGAACCAGCGCAGCCACAGGCCAACGACGACCAGCGTGCCGATGCCGCCGATCACCACCGAGGGCACGGTGCCCCACCATGCCGCGGTAATGCCGGACTCAAACTGCCCCAGATGATTGGCGGTGCCGGTGAACAGCGAATGCACGGCGCTGACGCGCCCGCGCATGTGTTCGGGGGTTTCAAGCTGTACCAGCGACGAGCGGATCACCACGCTCACCATGTCGGCCGTGCCCATAATGGTCAATGCCAGCAGCGAGAGCGGCAGCCACGTCGACAGTCCGAATACGACCGTCGTGAGGCCAAATACCGCGACGCAAATAAAAAGAA
>JAYUAH010000004.1:0-2747 GCA_043741415.1 Betaproteobacteria bacterium | reverse complement strand
TGCAAAGGAAACGGCATGATTCTGGTTACTGGCGGCTGCGGCTTCATCGGCAGCAATTTCATTCTCGACTGGCTGGCGACGCGCGATGAGGCGGTGGTCAACGTGGATGTGCACACTTACGCGGCCAATCCGGCGACCCTGGTATCTCTAAAAGATGATCCGCGTTACGCCTTCGAGCGTGCCGACATTTGTGATCGCACCGCGATGGATGCGGTGATCGCCCAATATCAGCCGCGCGCAATTGTTCATTTCGCCGCCGAGAGCCATGTGGATCGCTCGATTCATGGGCCGATGGATTTTGTGCGCACCAATGTGATGGGCACAGCGACACTTCTGGAAGCGAGTCGCACGCACTGGAACGCACTGCCCGAGGCAGAAGCGAAAGCGTTTCGCTTTGTTCATGTGTCAACCGATGAAGTGTTCGGCACATTGGGCGCGAACGATCCCAAATTTAATGAGCTGTCGCCGTATCAGCCCAACAGTCCGTACAGCGCGTCGAAAGCAGGCTCCGACCACATTGCCCGCGCCTACTTTCACACCTACGGCTTGCCGGTGATGGTAACCAATTGCTCCAACAATTACGGGCCGCGCCAGTTTCCCGAGAAGCTCATTCCGCTGATGATCGTGAACGCGCTGGCAGGCAAATCTCTGCCGATTTATGGCGATGGTCAGCAGATTCGCGACTGGCTCTACGTCGGTGACCATTGCAGCGCCATCGCCCGCGTGCTGGAAGGCGGGCGGCCCGGCGAGTTGTATTTGGTCGGTGGTGACGCGGAGAAGGCGAATCTCGATGTGGTGCACACGCTTTGCGCATTGCTTGCAAAGCATGCGCCCGGTAAGGACTACACGCAGCAGATTACCTATGTCACGGATCGCCCCGGTCATGATCGCCGTTATGCGATCAATTTCTCCAAACTTGAAAATGAACTTGGCTGGCGACCGACCGAGAGCTTCGCGACGGGGCTGGAAAAAACCGTGCGCTGGTATCTTGACAACAGCGCCTGGGTAGCCGACGTGCAATCGGGCGACTACAAAAACTGGGTCGAAAAAAACTACGGAGCGCGCGCATGAACGCCGTGACAGGCGTGCCGCCGATTCACCGCAAAGGCATCATTCTGGCCGGTGGCTCCGGTACGCGGCTGCATCCGGTGACGCAGACCGTGTCCAAGCAGTTGATGCCGATCTACGACAAGCCGATGATTTATTACCCGCTCTCGGCATTGATGCTGGCGGGTTTGCGCGAAATCCTCATCATCTCCACACCCCAGGACACGCCGCGCTTTCAGGACCTGTTGGGTGACGGCAGACAATGGGGCATGGACTTGCAATATGCGGTGCAGCCGTCGCCGGATGGGCTGGCGCAAGCCTTCATCATCGGGCGAGAATTCATCGGCAATGATCATGCCGCGCTGGTGCTGGGTGACAACGTTTTTTACGGGCACGAGTTGCAGCAACTTCTGGCGAATGCGAACAATCGCGTCAATGGCGCGACGGTGTTTGCTTATCCGGTTAGCGATCCGGAGCGCTACGGCGTAGTCGAATTTGACAAGGCAGGCCATGCGATCAGTCTCGAAGAAAAACCGAAAGCGCCGCGCTCACGTTACGCGGTGACCGGCATTTATTTCTACGACAACCGCGTACTCGAAATCGCCGCTAACCTCAAACCCTCCGCGCGCGGCGAGCTGGAAATCACCGATCTCAATCGCATTTATCTCGAACGCAAACAGTTAAGCGTGGAGATCATGGGGCGCGGCATGGCGTGGCTGGATACGGGCACCCACGATTCGCTGCTTGAAGCAGCGCAATTCGTGCAGACGATCGAACGACGGCAGGGGCTCAAAGTGTGTTGCCCTGAAGAAATTGCCTACCGTCAGGGTTTCATTGACGCTGCACAACTGGAAAAACTGGCGCTACCTCTGGCCAAGAGCGGCTATGGCAAATATTTGCAAGACGTCCTGAAAGATCAGGTGTTCCGATGAAAGTCGTCAAGACATCGATTCAGGGTTGCCTGATCCTGGAGCCACAAGTATTCACTGACGAGCGCGGGCATTTTTTTGAGAGCTTCAGTGTCCAAAAATTCAGAAATGCGACCGGCATTCTCGATAATTTTGTGCAGGACAATCACAGCTATTCGCACGCCAATGTGCTGCGTGGCCTGCACTATCAGATCGAGCAGGCGCAGGGCAAACTGGTACGCGTAGTGTCCGGCAAGGTATGGGATGTCGCCGTAGATTTGCGTCGCTCATCACCCACGTTTGCGCAGTGGTGCGGCGTCGACCTCTCGGCCGAAAACCAGCGCATGTTGTGGATTCCTCCCGGCTGCGCGCATGGCTTTGTGGTCACCGCTGAGCACGCCGTATTTTTGTACAAGACAACCGACTACTACGCCCCCGCGCATGAGCGAACGATTGTGTGGAACGATCCGTCGCTAGCGATCACGTGGCCGGTTAGTGCACCCATCGTCAACGCAAAGGACGCCGCTGGCGCACCGTTCAAGCAGGCCCCGACCTTCAAGTGAAACTGCTAATCACCGGTGCCGGTGGCCAGCTCGGGCTGGCGTTGGCGCGTCGCCTTTCTCTGCACCATGAAGTGATCACACTCGGTCGCACGCAACTCGATATTTCCGATGCCCAAGCCTGCTCACACGCGCTGGGTCGCGAGCGTCCCGACGTGCTGCTCAACTGCGCCGCGTACACGGCGGTAGATCGCGCTGAAACAGATCGCGACGCGGCGTTTGCGATCAACGC
>JAYUAH010000003.1:0-6492 GCA_043741415.1 Betaproteobacteria bacterium | reverse complement strand
GCATGGTGATCCGCTTTGTCAAACCGTCGATTCCCGAATTCGACAGCCTGGGCCTGCCTGCCGTGCTGAAAGAAGTCATCATGGAAAAGCTGGGCCTGATCCTGATCGTGGGCTCCACCGGATCGGGCAAATCCACCACCATGGCGTCGATGATCGATTACCGCAATGCCAACCGCTCCGGCCACATACTCACCATTGAGGATCCGGTTGAATTCGCGTTCCGCCACAAAAAATCTATCGTCAACCAGCGCGAAGTACGCGTGGATACGTTGAGCTATGAGGCCGCGCTGATCAGCGCCATGCGCGAAGCACCCGATCTGCTGATGATCGGCGAGGTGCGCGACAAAGACACGCTGCAAAGCGCGCTGCTGTTCGCGCAGACCGGCCACTTGTGCATGACCACGCTGCACGCCAACAACAGCTACAACGCGTTGAATCGGATTATCAATTTTTTCCCGCGCGATATGCGCGACAGCCTGCTCGCCGATCTGGCGATTGCGGTGCGCTGTGTGATATCGCAACGTCTGGTGCGCACGGCCAACGGTCGGCTCGTGCCGGCGGTGGAAATTCTGCTGAATACCAAATTCATTCAGGAACTGATCCACAAAGGCGAGCTCGGCTCGATCAAAGAGGCGATGGAACAAAGCATGGCGCCCGGATCGCAAACGTTCGAACAGGCGCTGTTCAAACACTATGTCGCAGGCACGATTACGCTTGATGAAGCGCTCGCCAACGCCGATTCGCCGACCAACCTGCGCTGGTTGATCGATAATGCCATGGCATCGGGTGCACCGCAGCCCGCGGACAGCACCCGCCCCGCCAGCGCCAGCAACGCGCCGTCGGATCTTTCCAACATCAAGCTCAACCTGGATGCGCTGAATTAACCTTGGCTGCCGCCTTGCCTGACAGTCGCACCACGGTCGGCACCCTGGTTCAGCGCGGCGAGCGCTGGTTCAAAAAAGCACGGCTCGCGTTTGGACACGGTGTCACCAATGCGTACGACGAAGCCGTCTACCTGACACTGCACACCCTGAAACTGCCGCTGCATCACTTACCTGCCACGCGACGCGTTTCGGAAGCGGACGCCGCGCGTGTGCTGGCCTTGTTCGAGCGGCGCATCCGCGAACGCAAACCCGCGGCCTATCTCACGCACGAGGCGTGGCTCGGCGACCAACGCTTTTATGTCGACGAGCGCGTCCTCGTGCCACGCTCCTATATCGCTGAGTTGTTGTTTGATCGCGATGCGCCGCATTTGCCCGCGGCTGCGCGTGTGCATACGGCGCTGGATTTGTGCACCGGCTCCGGGTGCCTCGCCATCCTGCTGGCCAAGCGCTATCGCAAGGCACGCGTGGATGCCACCGACATATCCACCGACGCGCTGGCGGTGGCCGCCATCAACATCCGCTGTCACCGCCTGAGCGGTAGAGTTAAGTATTTGATTTCAAACTACTTTTCGTCCAAGGCCACATCTAAGACCCTTGGACGCTACGATCTGATTATTACCAATCCGCCGTATGTGCGCAGCGCAGTCATGCGCACCCTGCCGCTCGAATACCAGCGCGAACCTGCACTGGCGCTGGCCGCCGGCACCGATGGCCTGGATGCACTGCGCGTGATCCTGCATGAAGCGGCGCGGCATCTCAATCCGCGCGGCGTGCTGGTGGTGGAATGCGGCCATGCACGCGCGCGCGTCGAACGCGCGTGGCCGCAACTGCCGTTCTTGTGGCCGGAAACCTCCGGCGGCGACGACTGCGTGTTTATTTTGACGCGCGAGGATTTGCTGCGCGGGCAGCGCGAAACTCGCGCGGCGCGCGGCGCGCATGCCCCGGCGCAGGCGGGCGCGCAGCGGGCTTCGAATGCGGCTTCGAATTCAGCGTTAAAGCGGGCTTTGAATCCGCCTTCGAATCTAACTTCGCAGCGGGCCGCGCGGCTTTCTCAAGCCAAGCGCCAAGCTGGCGCACCTGATCCGGCGTCAGCTCTTCAACCTGGCCGCGCTTCAAGCGCGGCGGCAAATGCATAATGCCAAAGCGCACGCGCAGCAGGCGGCTGACGGTGAAGCCAATCGCCTCGAACATGCGGCGCACCACGCGATTGCGGCCTTCGGTCATGATCACGCGATACCAATGGTTCGATCCTTCGCCGCCTTCGTCTTCGAGACTATTGCAGTGCGCCGGACCGTCTTCCAGTGTCACGCCATCGAGCAACTGCTGCGACTGCTCGGGTGTGAGCTTGCCGAAAATGCGTACCGCATATTCGCGTTCAACCTCGAAGCGCGGATGCATCATGGTGTTCGCCAGTTCACCCGAGGTGGTGAACAGCAGCAGGCCGCTGGTACTCACATCCAGACGCCCGATCGACAACCAGCGCGAACCGCGCAACGGCGGCAGCCGCGTGAACACGGTTTCGCGCCCCTGCGGATCGTCGCGAGTAACGATTTCGCCTTCGGGCTTGTGATAAATCAACACCCGTGTCGCGGGCGCGCTGTTGCCGACGCGCACCTCGCGCCCGTCGACGAGTATGCGGTCGCTGGGCATGATACGCGTGCCGATGCCCACGATTTTGCCATTCACCGAGACACGCCCGGCTTCGATCCAGGTTTCCATGGCACGCCGCGAACCGAGCCCCGTTTGCGCCAGTACTTTTTGCAGCTTTTGGCTCTCAGCCGATGCCTCGGCACGCGGGCCGCGTGAGCCCCTTGATCCACGATCGGGACGCACCTCATGATCGTCATGGTCGTGATCATCGAGCGCCGCGGACGCTGTGGCCGGCACCGCAGTCGGCCGCTTGCGTTGCGGCGAACGTAACGGCCCGCGCTGGCGCTTAGATGGCACGGCGTTCGATCACGGCTTGCGCCAAAGTACCCACATCCACATGATCCAGCTCGCCGCCCACCGGCAAACCGCGCGCGATGCGCGTGACTTTGAGCCCGCGCGCGAGCAAGAGTTCGCTGACGTAATGCGCGGTGGCTTCACCTTCGGCGGTGAAATTGGTCGCCAGTACCACTTCGCGCACCAGGCCGTCGGCCGCGCGCTTCAACAATCGGTCCAGATGAATCTCCTTGGGGCCTATGCCGTCGAGCGGCGACAATACACCCGCCAGCACAAAATACAACCCTTTAAAACTCTGCGTCTGCTCGATCATCAGCAAATCCGCGGGTGACTCCACCACACACAACAGCGTCGCATCGCGGCGCGTTGAGGCGCACAAATCGCACAGCGCAGCCTCGGAGAACGAATTGCATTTTTCGCAATGGCGTATGCGATCCAGCGCCGTGTGCAACGCAGCGGACAGGCGCGCGGCACCGGGCTGATCCCGCTGCAGCAAGTGGTAGGCCATGCGCTGCGCCGATTTGGGCCCGACACCGGGCAGGCAGCGCAACGCCGCCATCAACTCATCGAGTGAGGATAGCGCTTTCATGAAAACAAAAAATTGTTTAAAAACAAATACTTACGGTAATTAGCTTAGAACGGCATTTTGAAGCCCGGCGGCAGCGGCATGCCGGCGGTCATACCCGACATCTTTTCCTGGCGCGTGGCTTCAACGCGGCGCACTGCGTCGTTCATCGCCGCGGCAATCAAGTCTTCAAGCATTTCTTTGTCGGTGGCGCTGTCTTTCAGCACACTGTCGTCGATGGCGACACGGCGCACGCTGTGCTGGCAGTTCATAGTGACTTTAACCATGCCGGCACCGGCCTGGCCCTCGACTTCAATCGAGCCGAGCTGCGCCTGCATTTTTGCCATGTTCTCCTGCATTTGCTGCGCTTGTTTCATCAGCCCCGCGAGCTGGCCTTTCATCATGATGGCTTCCTCATCAATGTTCTAAAAATTTCAGGTATTGGGTTTGATCGACGATTCTTTGACGCGCGCGCCGAAGGTATCGACGAGCTCTTTGATAAAGGGATCGCCCTGAATATCCTGCACCGCTTGCGACTGCAGCGCTTGGTGTTCACGATTGGCAATCACAACGGGCGAGTTGATATGGCCTTGCGCCACTTCAATCACCACTTTGAACCCCGCGCCGAAACGTTGCTGCAAAGCCGCCTTCAGTTTGCCTTGATGTGCGCCTTCCAGCAGATGCTCTTGCGCCTTGGGCAATTTCAATTCGATTTGCGACGCGTCGAGCCGGATCATCTCGCAGTGCTGGGCCAACTGCTTCGTCATGCCCACCAGCCCCAATTGCTGCACCAGTTCATCCCACGGCATATCAGTGCGCGGTGGTGCTGCGTTGGCTGTCGCCGGCGCTGGTGCGGGTGCCGCAGCAGGCGCACATACCGCGCCCTGCGCTTCAGCAACCTTGGCCACATTCGCCACATTAGCGACATGAGCAACCTCGCGCACCGGCGTCTTCGACAGGGGGTGAGTCGATGCGCCCGGCGCAAACGCCAGCATGCGCAGCAAGGTCATGGTAAAACCTGCGTATTCGTCCGGCGCATAGCCGATGTCAGTGCGGCCTTGCACCGCGATTTGATAGTAAAGCTGAAGTTCATCGGCGCCGAAGCGGCTGGCCAGCGCGAGCAGGGTTTCGCGATCCGGGTCATCATCGGCCACCGTGCCCGGTACTTGCTGCGCCAACGCCAAACGATGCAGCAGCGTACCCAAATCGAGCAGCGCGGCTTCGAACGACAAGCTGCGTGCCGCCATCTCGTCGGCCTTTTGTATCATCGCCGCGCCATCAGCGCTCGCCAACGAATCGAGGATCGCAAACAGATGCTGCTGATCCACCGCGCCCAGCATCGCGCGCGTCGAGGCTTCATCCACTTTGCCGCCGCCATGCGCAATCGCCTGATCCAGCAGCGACAGCGAGTCGCGCAAACTGCCCTGCGCCGCGCGTGCAATCAGCGCCAGCGCCGGCGCATCGAAGGGCACTTGTTCCGCTTCCAATACAAAACTCAGCCGTGCGGCAATTTGCTGCTGCGGAATTTGTTTCAAATTGAATTGCAGGCAGCGCGACAACACGGTGACCGGAATCTTTTGCGGATCGGTGGTGGCGAGTATGAATTTCACATGCGCAGGTGGTTCTTCCAGCGTTTTCAGCATCGCATTGAAAGCGTTGCGCGACAGCATGTGCACTTCGTCAATGATGTAAACCTTGAAGCGACCGCTCGACGGCGCATACAGCGCGTTTTCCAGCAGCTCGCGCATGTTGTCGACCTGCGTGTTCGACGCCGCGTCCAGCTCGACCAGATCAACAAAGCGCCCGGCGTCGATCTCCAGGCAGGCGCTGCACTTGCCGCAGGGCTCGTCCGTGATGCCGGTTTCGCAATTGAGCGCCTTGGCGATAATGCGTGCCAGAGTGGTTTTACCCACGCCGCGCGTGCCGGTAAATAAATACGCGTGATGCAGCCGCTGCTGTTTGAGCGCGTTACTCAGCGCGCGAACAACATGCTCTTGTCCGACCAGCTCAGCGAATGATTTGGGACGCCACTTGCGGGCGAGAACTTGCGTCACGTCGGTGCGAAAATTACGATAAGTTATTCGGTAAGCACAACAGTGAGAGGCATTGTACGCTGCCGGCGGCGCAATGGTTACGCTTTGTCGCTACCCGTGCGCCGGTCAACACACACGGCCGCACGCTAAAACGGGACAAAACTGAAATAGGGGTGGCGAGCCTGACCCCCGGCACTTGCAGAGAATAGCTGTGGCTGCTTCCTTCCGGACCTGACCAGATTCACTACCATGCAATGCGGGGAGGCCCGCCATGGAGTAATCAGTATATCTGAAATAAGCGCTTTTTTCCGATCAATCTGTGCCGGGGCGCAGCTAAGCCGGCGGCAGCAGCTTGATCGGATCCACCGGCTTACCCTGGCGCCGAATTTCAAAATGCAATTTCACCTGATCCGCGTCCGAGTTGCCCATTTCCGCGATGCGCTGGCCCTGGGTGACGTTTTGCCCTTCTTTCACCAACAGCTTGTCGTTGTGCGCATACACGCTCAAGTAGGTGCTGTTATGGCGAATCACCACCAGCTTGCCCAAGCCACGAATACCGGTGCCGCTGAAAATAACGCGTCCCGCCGCGGTGGCGTGTATTGCCTGACCGCGCTTGCCGGCAATGGTGATGCCTTTGCTCGAGCTTTCGTTGAAATTGCCGATCACTTTGCCTTCAACCGGCCACGACCAATCAATATCGCCGCTGGCACGCGGCGGCTCCGGCTTGGTTTCAGGCTTGGTTTCAGCTTTGGTATCTGGCTTAACCTCGGGTTTGGTCTCCGCTTTGACATCCGCTTTGGCTGCTACCTTGGGCTCGGTACCCGCAGCGACTGTCGCGCCTTTAGCCATTTGCGCGTACGCCTGCTCGCTATAGGGCACGCGCTGACCCAGCGGCTGGGTTTTGAGATTCGCATCCGTTGCCGGTGGTGCAATTTCTCCGGTGCGCGTGGTATCAGGCGTACCAGTCGCACTAGTGGCACCAGTGGCACCAGTCGCACCAATAGGCCGCGTCTCCACCGCGCCCGGTGGTTTAACCGCGGTGACGGCGACGCCATCCGGTGGCGTC
>JAYUAH010000002.1:0-6501 GCA_043741415.1 Betaproteobacteria bacterium | reverse complement strand
GGACTGAAGGTTGCCTGATTGAACTGGCGCAATTGCCCGCCGAGCCGCGTCACGCTTGATGCGGCTCGTGTAGATTCGCGCTAGACGTCGAGGTTGCGCACGCCCAGCGCGTTACTCTCGATGAAGGCGCGGCGCGGTTCGACCGCGTCGCCCATCAGCGTGGAGAAGATTTCGTCGGCGCCGATGGCGTCTTCGATTTGCGCGCGCAGCAGGCGGCGCACTTTGGGGTCCATGGTGGTTTCCCAAAGTTGCGAGGGATTCATTTCACCCAGGCCTTTGTAGCGCTGCACGCTGACGCCGCGCTGCGCTTCGTTGAGCACCCAGTCGATGGCGTCGCGAAACGCTTTCACCGGCTGCTGGTGCTCGCCAAACTTGACGTACGCGCCCTCACTCAACAAACCCTGCAACACGGCAGCGGTTTTTTTGATCTGCGCGTAATCGCCGCTGTGTACGAAATCCGCATCGATGCGCGAACGGTGTTCGACGCCGTGCTGGATTTTTTTGATCTGGATGATGAATTGTTCGGTCTTTTCGTCGTAGACCGGTTCGATTTTGATCTGGTCGGTTTTGAGCAACGCAGTGATGGTCTTCGCACTCTTGAGCGCGGCGGCCTCGTCCGATAAATCGAGATCCACCGGCTCTTTAAGCAACACGTGCAGCACCGATTCGTCCGCAAGACGGCTGGCACGATCGATCACGGCTTCGGCCAACAGATAATCTTTGGCGACCGCTTCGAGCGCGGCTTTTTCCAGCGGCTCGGCACTCGCCGAGGGGTACAATTGCGCGCCGGCGAGGGCAAGTTTGAGCAGGTATTGTTTGTACTCGTGCTCATCTTTGAGATAACGCTCGGTCTTGCCGTGTTTGATTTTGAACAGCGGCGGCTGCGCGATATAAATGTGGCCTCGCTCGACCAGTTCCGGCATTTGGCGATAAAAGAAAGTCAGCAACAAGGTGCGGATATGCGCGCCGTCGACGTCCGCGTCGGTCATGATAATAATGCGGTGGTAGCGCAGCTTGTCGGCTGAGTATTCGTCCTTGCCGATGCCGGTGCCCAGCACGCTGATTAGCGTAGTAATTTCAGTGGAGGACAGCAACTTGTCGAAGCGCGCTTTTTCGACGTTCAAAATCTTGCCTCGCAACGGCAGAATCGCCTGAAACTTGCGATCGCGGCCTTGCTTGGCAGAGCCGCCGGCGGAATCTCCCTCGACCAGATAAAGTTCGCACAACTTGGGATCACGCTCTTGGCAATCCGCCAGTTTGCCTGAGAGTCCGAACGAGTCCAGCACGCCTTTGCGGCGCGTAAGTTCGCGCGCTTTGCGCGCGGCTTCGCGCGCTCGCGCAGCGTCGACGATTTTGCCGCAAATGACTTTGGCATCAGCGGGTTTTTCGAGTAAGAATTCCATCAGCTTGGCGGCGACGACCTCTTCCACTGCCGGCCGCACTTCAGAGGACACCAGTTTTTCTTTGGTTTGCGACGAGAATTTCGGTTCCGGCACTTTGACCGACAACACGGCGGTGAGGCCTTCTTTCATGTCATCGCCGGTGGTATCGACCTTGGCTTTTTTCGCCAGCTCGTTATTTTCTATATACGTGTTCAAGGTGCGCGTCATCGCGGCGCGCAAGCCCGTCAAGTGTGTGCCGCCGTCACGCTGCGGAATGTTATTGGTAAAACACTGCATCGATTCCTGGTAGGAGTCGTTCCATTGCATCGCGACTTCTACAATAATGCCGTCTTTCTCGCCCGTGGCATGGAATATCGTCTGGTGCAGCACGCTCTTGCTGCGGTTCATGTATTCGACGAAACCCTTGATGCCGCCGGAATAAGCAAAATTCTCTTCTTTACCGGTGCGCTGATCGATCATTACGATTTTCACACCGTGGTTGAGGAACGATAGCTCGCGCAAACGCCGTGCCAGTATGTCGTGGTGGTATTCGATTTTTCCGAACACCTCGGTGCTCGCCATGAAGTGCACTTCGGTGCCGCGACGCTCGCTTTTGCCGGTGGATTTGAGCGGTGCTACGGCGCCGCCGTCGTGAAACTCCATTTGATGCGTTTTGCCGTCGCGGCGGATGGTTAAGCGCAACCATTCCGACAGCGCATTGACGACGGACACCCCCACGCCGTGCAGGCCGCCGGAAATTTTATAGGAGTTGCTGTCGAACTTGCCACCCGCGTGCAGCTCGGTCATCACCACTTCGGCGGTGGAGCGCTTCAACTCGTCTTCGGGATGGATGTCGGTGGGAATACCGCGGCCGTTGTCTGCAACACTGATCGAGTTGTCGGTGTGGATGGTGATGGTGATTTCATTGCAGTAGCCGGCGAGCGCTTCGTCGATGGCGTTGTCGACCACTTCGAAAACCATGTGATGCAAGCCCGAGCCGTCGCTGGTATCGCCGATATACATGCCGGGACGTTTGCGCACAGCCTCCAGGCCCTTGAGCATTTTGATGCTCGACGAATCGTATTCCGATGCGGCGCGCAGATCTTTGTTGTCTTTGTTCTCAGCCATTTATTTTTTCTTTTAAAATCAAATAGTTACAATTAAATACCTCAAATACGCATGGGCATCACGACATAGCGAAAGTCGTCGCGGCCGGGCACGGTAATCAGCATGCTGCTGTTGGCGTCGCCGAATGAACACTCGATATTTTCGGTGTGCACGTTGTTGAGCACGTCCATGAGGTAGGTGATGTTGAAGCCCACGTCGAGCGCGTCGCCGCTGTAGGTGACTTCCATTTCTTCTTGCGCTTCTTCTTGTTCGGTATTGGTGCACGACACGCGCAGGCTGCCGCTGGTTAACATCCAGCGCACGCCGCGGAATTTTTCATTGGACAGAATCGCCGCGCGTTGCAACGATTGCAGCAGCTCCTGCCGGTTCAAGGTGATGGTCTTGTTGTAGTTGACCGGGATGACGCGGGTGAAATCGGGGAATTTGCCGTCGATGATTTTGGTGACCAGTTCGCTGTTGCCGTAGCGAAAGCGTACCTGCGAGGCGTAGATTTCGACCTCGACATCGGCATCGCCAGAACTGAGCTGCTTGGACAATTCAAGTACCGCCTTGCGCGGCAAAATCACTTCACGTTTGTCGTGGGGCGCCGCCAGCGGGCCTTCAGCGTAACTCAGACGATGACCGTCAGTGGCGACGACTTTGATCTTGGAACCGTCGAGCACGAGCAACAGGCCGTTGAGATAATAGCGGATGTCCTGTTGCGCCATCGCGTACTGCACCAGCAGCAGCAGGTCTTGCAGCAGTTTTTGATTGATCGAAAACTTGGCTTGTAGTTCTCCGACATCCGCCATTTTCGGAAAATCATCAGCGGGCATGGTTTGCAAATTAAAACGACTCTTGCCGGCTTTGACTTGCACTTTGTTGGCTTGCAGATCGAGCACGGCTTCAGCGCCTGCGGGCAGCGCGCGCAGGATGTCCTGCAGCTTGCGCGCCGACACGGTAATGCGTTGATCATCATCGGCGGCGGTGCCCGCTTCGCATGACGTGGTGATCTGGATTTCCAAATCGGTTGCAATCAGGTTCAGCCGTTCTTTCTTGCGTTCAATCAAGACGTTAGAAAGAATCGGCAGGGTATGGCGCTTCTCGACGATGCCGGTCACCGCTTGCAACGGCGTGAGCAAAGCGTCTTTATCTATTTGTAGTAGTTTCATAAATAAAATTCTTTAATAAAACCAATAAGGGAGCGGCTTGTCTGTGGATAACTCTAAAAACATAATCATTATAAAAGCTTAGCGCTTAAAAACGTAGCGGGATAACTCGCCTTAAAGCGGTGTGGATAATGTGGATGGTTGTGAACGGACAACGGTATTGGTCAGTTATGCACAAATCATCAACAACTTATCAACCAAGTCATACTTTGACGCTTCAGCAGCGTAATACTTTTAGTAAAGACGTAATGTCGCGGCTGATCTCGCCATTGGTGGTTTTGAGGTCGGTAATTTTGCGACAAGCATGTAATACCGTGGTGTGATCACGTCCGCCGAAAGCGTCGCCGATGTCGGGCAGGCTGAGTTGCGTGAGTTCTTTGGCAAGTGCCATCGCGACTTGCCGGGGTCGGGCGATGTTGCGCGTGCGTTTCTTGGAATACATCTCGGAAACCTTGATCTTATAGTAATCCGCGACGGTCTTCTGGATATTCTCTATGGAAATTTGCCGGTTTTGTACGGCGAGCAAATCGCGCAGGGCGTCGCGGCACAGATCGACGGTAATGTCCAGGCCGGTAAATCGTGAGTAGGCGAGAATGCGCTTTAAGCCGCCTTCCAGTTCGCGCACGTTGGATTGTATGTGCCGAGCGAGGAAGAAGGCTACGTCGTCCGGCAGCTTAATCGCCTCGGTCTCTGCTTTTTTGATCAGGATGGCGACGCGCATTTCCAACTCGGGTGGTTCTACCGCGACCGTGAGGCCCCAGCCAAAGCGCGAGATCAGGCGGTTTTCCATACCCGAGATTTCTTTGGGATAGGTATCGCAGGTGATGACCACTTGTTTGTGCGATTCGATCAGCGCGTTGAAGGCGTAAAAAAACTCTTCTTGCGTGCGGCTCTTGCCGCTGAAAAATTGTATGTCATCAATCAACAGCATATCCAGCGAGTGGTAATAGCGCTTGAAATCGTCAAACGCTTTGTGCTGGTAAGCGCGCACCACGTCAGATACATATTGTTCGGCGTGGATGTAGCGCACCTTGCCCTGTGGATGGTGCTCGCGAAAATAATTGCCGATGGCATGGGCCAAGTGCGTTTTGCCGAGGCCGACGCCGCCGTAAATAAATAGCGGGTTGTAAGCCGTACCCGATTTTTCGGCGACTTGCGCGGCGGCGGCGCGCGCGAGCTCGTTGGCCTTGCCGGTGACAAAGGTATCGAAGGTGAACGAAGGGTTCAGCCGTGCCAAATCGCGAGGCAAACTGGGGACGCGACCCGGATTGATGAGTGCTGCCGCCGCAGGGTTGCTGCTGGGCCGCGCAACTGGTGCGGTGCCGCCAGGCGTAGTGGTGGCGGTTTCTTTTTCTGCCAGCAGCAGATCGATCGCGACCGCGTGGCCGAAGTGGGCGAGTGTCAGCTCTTGAATGCGGGCGAGAAATTTATCGCGTACCCATTGCAGCACAAAGCGATTGGGGGCAACGATGGTGATCGCGCTGGTGCCCTCCTGTACGGCGAGGGGCTTGATCCAGGTGATGAACTGCTGGGCCGGGAGCTCTTGCTCAAACTGGGTAAGACAGGTTCGCCAAAAAGTGGTCATGATTTTACGGGGGTTCGCGGGCCAGGGATGAGTAGCGTAAGCCTGAGTGTGGGGTGAAGTGGGGTGGAGCCGCATGAAAACGCTCGAAGCGGCAAACACGCCGGTCGGCTAGGGTAGGGAAAAATAAACGGCGCCCCACACCGAAGGGCACCGGACATTGACACCAAGTAACACACAAAGTAACACTCAGGTGCCCAACACAGACCCCGGCAAGGCACTCAATGTGGCATCCAAAAACAACAAGGGGAACCGCGTCGATTTTACGTGGTTTGGGGTGAGTTATCCACTCAAGGCACACTCGCCCGTACGGCTGGGTGTGCAAAAAAATAACAGTGCCGGCCTACGCAGCGGTGATCGGTTTTGATTGACAAACTACCCCGAAACACGTTGTAATAACAGGTTTTCTCCGGGCCTATTCTACGTAGTTCAATGTAAGGCCCATGTTCAGGACGAGCCAGCTATGAAAAGAACCTATCAGCCTTCCAAGGTGAAACGCGCCCGCACACACGGATTCCGTGCACGCATGAAAACAGCGGGAGGTCGCGCGGTCATACGCGCGCGCCGCGCCAAAGGCCGCGCCAGCCTTGCCGTGTAGTGGCGCCGGGCGCGGTGGCGCGTGGTTAGCGCCCGCCAGCACCTGAAATAACTACTAAGTATTTGTTTTTACACAATATTGTGTCAAATACACGCGCGCAGCCACGGCCGCATGCCGATAAGCTGACTCAAGCCAGTGAATTTCGCGCGGCGCTGGTCGCCGCCTGTCGTTTGTCGGGCAAGGGTTTTCTGTTACGTGCGGGTCTTAACGGATTGCCGCGCTCGCGCCTAGGCTTAATCGCCAGCCGCAAGGCCGCGCGCCGGGCAGTGGATCGCAATCGTGCCAAACGCCTGGCGCGGGTTGCATTCAACGCCGCGCGGCCCCAGTTACCTTGCGTCTACGTGTTGTTGCAGCTTAAAAACGATTTGCGTCAAACCGGCAATCCACAGATTCGCAAGGAGCTGGATAAGCTCTTGTGCGACATGGCGGCGCGCTTCGGTGCGCCGCCGGCACCAAGCACACTCGCCCCCCACCCACAGCCGCGTGCTGGATAGTTAATACTCATAAAGCAAAGCGATGGATACGCAACGACTTCTATTGTTTTTCGTGTTTGTGTTTTCCACATTCATGCTGGTGGAGGGCTGGCAACGCGATCAGCGTACACAGGCGCCGATTACCCAGTCTGCTAGCAAAGGCGCGGTAAAAGGGGACGGCAAAGCGGCC
>JAYUAH010000001.1:0-2757 GCA_043741415.1 Betaproteobacteria bacterium | reverse complement strand
CGGGCGGCTTGCACGTGCTGTGCTGTCAACAAAACACGGCGCGGCGCATCGACCGTCAGTTGCTCGGCCGCTGTGCGCGTCAGGGCGATCCCGGCAGCACTGAATATTTTATGGCGCTGGATGGGCCGCTGCTCGGCACTGGAGCAATGACAAATGCATTAAAAAAACTGTTTAAAAACAAATACTTACGTAATATTAATGGAGTGCATTGGGAACAGTGGGCGCTGCGTAGTGCGCAGCGTGTGGCTGAACGCCGTCATGCGGCGGAGCGCGAGCTGCTGATGCGCCGCGATCAGCGTATGAATGATTGGCTCGCGTTTAGCGGGCGAGAACAATGAAGCGGGGAGTTGAAGATGACGGATAAGCGGTACCAGCGGGCTGGCGTTGCACGCAAAAAGTCTTTTGACAGGCTGAGGACGAGCGGTACATTTTGTGGATTGGCCGTAGCGACCGCCTGTGGGCTGTTCGCTGCTGCAAGCGCTATGGCCGCGCAGCCTGCTGCACAATCCGCATCGCAGCTCATCGGTTGCATCATTGAGCCGGACGAGGTGGTGGAGGTCGGCAGTCCGGTGATCGGCGTTATTCAATCCATCGTCAAGCGCGGCGACCGCGTGCGCAAAGGGCAGGTGCTGGTGGTGCTGCGCAACGATATAGATCGTGCTGCGTTGTCGGTGGCGCAAAGCCGTGCAGCGGCGGACGCCGAAGAAAAAGCGGCCGTTGCCAATTATGAGTTTTCGCGGCAGCGCCGGGTGCGCGCCGAGGAGTTGGTGCGTAAAGAGTTCGTCGCCAAACAAGCGCTGGATCAAGCCATCGCCGAAGATGAAGTTGCCAAACAAAAGTTATCGCAGGCGCGCGAGCAACGCCGCATTCTGGCCCACGAAGCGTCGCTGGTGCGCCAGCGCGTTGAAGAACGCACCATCCGCAGTCCGATTGACGGCATCATCGTCGAACGCTACCTCGCACCCGGCGAACGTGTCGAGGAAAAGCCGCTGGTGCGCGTGGTCAAAGTCAATCCGTTGCGCGTCGAGGCCATCGTGCCGAGTGCGTTATTCGGCAGCATACCGATGGGCAGCACGGCGCGCATCGCACCAGAAATTCCCAACGCAGCGCCGTTGACCGCCACCGTTTCGCTGGTGGATAAAGTGCTGGATGCCGCCAGCGGCACCTTTCGCGTACGCATGAGTCTGCCCAATCCGGACGGCAGCATTCCGGCGGGCATGCGCTGTAAAGCGGAGTTCGCGGCGCTGGCGCGCTTCGACAAAGCCAAGAGCGTGGAGACCGGCAAAGCGGTTTCCACCGGCGCGGTGCCGACGACAGTGCTACGCACACAGCCTGCACGCGGAAAATAAACCAGGTTTTCAATGACACACAATCGCTCACCCCGTCAACGAGTTCGGCCGCCGGCACCACCACCACGACGCATATGTGCGTATGAGCGCGGCTGGTTGCGCCCCTTAGCACGTCCGTTAGCGCGTGCGTGGTCGGCGTTGCGCGGCGAGCGCGCAGCGTCGGTGGTAGCGCTGGTGGAGGAATACGAACCGCGTCTGATGTATTCGGTGGACTTGGCGCCGCACGCACTGCTGCTCGCGAGCAGCACGCAACCGGTGGAGCAACGCGTGATGGATGCGCAGGGCGATTACGTCGCCACGCAGGTCGCCGGCGTCGCACAGCGCGTCGAATTGGTCATCGTCGATGCTGCTGTCATAGATGAAAAAACTCTTTTAAATCAAATAGACAACTCCAATTCTCGCGCGATAGAAATCATTACGCTGGATGCATCGACCGACGGCATCCGCCAAATTAGCGCAGCACTCGCGGGGCGCAGCGACATCGCGGCACTGCACATTATTGCTCACGGCGCCGACGGCGAATTGCAGCTCGGCAACACGCTGCTCGAAGCTTCACAACTCGCGACTCGCAGCGCCGAGATCGCGCGCTGGGGTGATGCACTTAACGACAGTGCCGACATTCTGCTCTACGGCTGCGACGTAGCGGCGGATGTTAAAGGCGAGGCCTTCGTGCAGCAGTTGTCCGCGTTGACGCGCGCGGATGTGGCAGCAAGTAGCAATCTCACTGGAAATGCCGCACTCGGCGGCGACTGGAAACTGGAATATTCGGTCGGACAAATTAACGCCACGATAGCGTTTGGCGGCGCTGTGGGTAACGCGTGGGCGAGCACGCTGAATACCTACACGGTGACTAGTACCACGGGTAACGGCTCCGGTTCATTGAGCCTGGCTATTACTAACGCGAATGCCAATGCGGGTACGGATACCATCACCTTCTCTTCGGCGATTGCACCAACCGCATCGGGGCAACTGACGATCAATGTGCCCAATGCGCTGCCCACCATCACCAGCCCGGTGATCATTGACGGCAGCACAAACAGCGGCGGGGGATCGATCAACGGCGGATTGCCGGGGATCATCATCGACGGCGGCGGTACCTCAGGCAACGGCCTAACGCTGGGCGCGGGTTCCGCGAGCAGCACGATCCTGGGTTTGGTGATCCGTAATTTTTCCGGCAATGGCATTGACCTGCAGCCGGGCGCCGATAGTGCCGTCATCCAGAACAACGTGATCACCCTGATCGGCGGCAGCGGCATTGTGATTGGCGATGGCGGTGCGGTCAATGATGTGCTGGTGGGCAGCACCTTGTTCAACCTCGGTACGGGCAACACCATTACGGCCAACGGCGGCGCCGGTGTCGCGGTACTTGCCGGTACTGCCAACACCATTACCGGCAATTCGATATTCG